>JBDUCB010000414.1:0-16996 GCA_040003695.1 bacterium | reverse complement strand
GTCGATTTCATCTTCATTTGAAACCGGGCGCTTGTTGTAGGCGACCAATATGTCGCCATATTTCAAGCCGACGCGCGCGGCTGTAGTGTTAGGTTCGATTCCGACTATCTTCAGGCCGGCAAGTGTGCCGTACAAATCTTTTTTTATTGGAGGCAGATTTCCGGCGAGAGGATCATTGTCTAAATTTCGCGTGCGCAATTGCTCCTGCCAGGTGCCAATGTTTTCCTCAACATATTTGAAAGCTTTGAATACTCCCCAGCCGCCGCCGACGAGAAAGGTAATCACAGCAGCCATGACGAGCCAGGGCAATAAACGTCCTTGCGGTTTGTTTGCGAGAGCTTCGACAGAGGAAGCGGGCGTGCCAAAGTCGCTCGCTGACACGGGTGCTCCCGAAACAATGCGATTGCCATACGAGGATAGATGGTCCATCGGTGTATTTCCTTTCTTGGTGGGCCAGTTGAGGTTCAGGAAAAGCGGGTTGGTAAGAATCAACCAGGGGCAGGAGTTCGTGTGTCGGTTGATCTCAGTCGGTGGCGGTGGGCCCCCGATGCGCTACCGGGATATTAGCATGCGGTCCAAAGCGAAAGGAACAGTTTTAATCTGAGTTTGAAGTGGACACCCGAAAGAGGACCGTTCAAGCCTGAATTCCCGCGCCTCACCAGCCCAGGTGTTGAATTCAATACACCATGCGCTGTTGCACCTTTTCTTTCGTGGCGAGGGCAAACCGCGGTTCGACCATCGTTTCGCCTGACACCAGCAGTGCAACGTGCTCTCCAACTGCCGGGCCATGCTTGAATCCATGTCCGGAGCCGCCACCAACGAGCCACGTGTTTTCAAGTGCGGGATGGCGGTCGATCAAGAAATCGCCATTTGAAGTGTTCTCATACTGGCAAACGCGAGTTTCAATCACGGGCGCGTCACGGAGGGCCGGCACGCGACGAGCAAGGTACGCGCGCAACCTGCTTACGCTCTCAGCAAGAACAATTCGTTCGCCTGTATCCGGATCAAAGGGTGGCCCATGTTCATCGATTGCAATTTTGACTCCGCGGTTCTGCAGATTGGGAATGCCATAGACAAGATCGTTAAAGTCGATCCAGGCAGGTATCTTGTCTGGCAGGAAACGATTGTCACCTGCGGGTGCGCCCAGGAAGAAGACTTCCTGTCTGGTAACGTGAATCAAATCAGCGAGCAGCTTGGGAAACAACTTTGGCAACCATGGACCACAAGCGAAAACAAATTTGCTGGCGATAATTCTGTCGCCATCCGTTGTTTCAATAGATTTAAGTTTCCCTTCTGCGTGCGCCGGTGGCCGGATTCCTGTTTGCACGTAAGTAACTCCCGCTGCCTGCGCCGCCGCGACCAGCGCCTGCACCGCCTGACGAGCCAACAACACGCCGCTCTCGGTCTCAAGCATGCCCCATGCGATCGGACCAAACTCAAGCTGTGGGTAACGTTGGCTGAGTTGTTCACGCTCAAGTCTTTCAAACGTCACCTTGTTTTGCTGAAACGTTTTGAGTGTAGCTTCGCAGTATGGATCGTTTTCTCTTGCCAGCCACAAAACACCGGTGGGTTGGAAGAGTTGTGGCCGATTAATGTGATCGAACAATTCCCACCAGAGCTCGGACGAGCGCTGGGCCATACGCGTATAGATCGCGTCCGGACCGTAACCCATGCGCAGGATGCGCGACTCGCCGCCTGAGCTTGCGCGACTATTCGCTGGTCCATAGGCGTCCACCAGGAGAACATCGGAACCAGAGCGCCGCAGTCGATACGCTGTCCAGGCGCCAAAGACACCCGCGCCGACCACCACGATGTCGGTTAAGTAATCCTGGCTCACAACAAGCGCTCCTACTTCTCGCCTGTTACGGTGAACTTGATGTCGTCGGAGCTTTCCGACAGCTTTACATCGTTGCCGTTATAGGCAACGACCTGGCAGCTGTATGAACCCGGTGAGAGTGGTTTTTCCAAAACATACGATGTGCCATCCACTCGTTTGTTGATGTAGTCGTATTCAGTCTGCGCGCTGGTTGAGCTGTCGGCATGGATACTGAATTTGTAATACGCCGCGTCCGGATATGCGTCCCATTTCACTTCTATGTCGCTGCCGCCAACTTTTGCCCCGGCCCTTGGTTGCACTAATTTCAGATCGCTCTTGAAAAGATTTGTATCAGGAGCAAAGAAAGTCTGATCCGGCTCGAGCTGGTACTTTGCCGATCCCACAATGCCCGAAGTGGCAAAAACGTAGTAAGGGGTATTAAAGACCCGCGCAGTTAAGCCTTCGTAAATTCCCGAAGGCACATTCTTAATCAGATACTCGCCGTTGGCGTCGGTCTTGGTAGTGAAAGTCTGGCCACTGCAGCCACCGATAAAGCGGCTGAATTTTTCGCACAGCTTCACATCAATATCGCCAACCGGCTTTTGGTTGAAAAACACCTTGCCTTGCACATTGGCTTTGCCCGCAGCCGGCTTCTCTTTTTCAACTCCGGTTGCTGAATGAATCACGTCGTCTGCATCCGGCTTCGCTGATGATGACGCGTTTGTATTAGCGTCATTTGCCGGACTAGAGTTTTTGTTTTGAGCATTCTTACAACCAAGTACTACCACCGCCAAAAGTAAAACTGAGATAACTGCTTCTCTACTACTGTGCGACATGGACGTTCTCCTTATCTTTGATCTGTTGCTGCCCGCCCGCTAACGCAGGCGGTTCTGACTAACACAAGCGCGTGTACCGAATGTCTGAGGATAGCCCAGCCGTGCAATTGCAGGGAAGAAGGTTTTTGTAGTTACTGAGGGTAATTTCAGAACAGCGAGCGCTACCTGTTTAAGTTGAACCGCTTTCCTGGTGGGTCATCAAACATTGAGCGGCCGTCGAGCGACGGAGAGATTTTGTTTTCGTGCGCGATTAGCGCGCCAAAGTTTGCTTCGGGTTTCAGTCGAGTCTCCACCGTGCGCGCGAAGCGTTCGAGCCGGCGCAGGCCCTCGAGTTTTTCTTTACCAGTTACCCGGTTGCTACCATTTCCGGTTCTGACAGTGTCGAGCGCGCTGCGCAGGAAGTCGAGCGATTCGTCATACGTTTTTAAAGGAACCGGGAATGGATAACGATCCTTACCGCCGTGCGCGAAAGAAAAACGCGCAGGATCGTTGAACCGGCTCGGCGCGCCGTGCACAACCTCGGCAACCAAAGCCAGCGACTGAAGTGTGCGCGGTCCGAGCTTCTCGAGCAGCAGGAGTTCGGCGAAATCGTGCAAGTCACGTTCGTACGCGACCGCGAGTACGGCGCCCAGTCGCTTTAGATCAACATTCTTCGGGCGCACGTCGTGATGCGCGGGCATGCGAAGATGGCGTGAGGTTAATGCGGGCGAGTCGAGCACCCCCACAGGGCTGCCCCGCTGGGGAACCCGCACGCCCGCGGTCCCGCTGAGTAGCGGATGAATCAGCGTCCAAAACCTTTCGTCGTGCAGCGCATATGGTCCATGGACCAGCACCGCTGAATCGGGCAGGTTTCCGAGATAAACCGGAAAGAAAACCATATGCGAATAAACAATGGCTCCCAGCAGCGTGGCCCAGAGGATCGCTGTCAGGATGAGTGAAAGGTTGCGCAGATTAAGCATTGCGTAGCTCCTCAGCAGTGTACTTTGAGATCCACCAGGTGTTTCCGGACGTGTCTTTGAAGCCCGCCGAGCGCTCTTGATAAGGCTTGTCTTCCGGTTCAGCAACCGAAGTCGCACCCAGTTTCAGGGCGCGCGCATAAGTTTCATCGACACCTTCAACGTACACGTAGATCGATGCCTTTGTAGCTTCGACGTGCTCGGGAAGATCGCCGGCCTCGATCACGATTACTGAGTCGCCAATCCGCGCCTCGTAGTGAAACGAGCGCTCACTGAACTCGTGCCGCTCTATTTCGACCGAGCCAAAGACTTCCTGCACAAAAGCAGGCAGATCGAGCCCTCCATAAAGGTAAGGACGCACCGCACCAAATCCGTGGCGTATGTGTTTCGTGTTAGAGGTCATTTTTCCTCGACCTTTTCCTGGTCGACTGCTGGCGGTCGTCTAACAATCAGCGGATCGATTCTTTCTGACTCGTTTCGTTTGCAGGCTCAGGCGTTTCTGTCGCCGGCTTTTCACCAAGCACCACGCGCACGTTATGCGTTTGCCGGTCGTCAGTTAAAGAAATTACGTGATCGCTAAGCACGCGCCCGTCGAGTTCGACGCTGGCCACTCCGTGACTGATGGCCAGCGGATTTTCCACCTTGATCCGATACACGGTTCCCTCACGCCGGTAGGTGATTTCAAACTCCCGCCACCAACGCGGCACGCATGGATCAATGCGCAAGCGCGCGCCCTCAAGTTTAAATCCGAGAATTGATTCCAACCCGGCGCGATACATCCATCCAGCTGAACCCGTATACCACGTCCAGCCGCCGCGGCCGGTGTGCGGCGGCACTGCATAAACATCGCCGACGGCAACGTAAGGTTCAACTTTATACTTGTGAAGGCCTGCGCGCGTCGACGAGTGGTTGACCGGATTCAGCAACGAGAAAAGTTCGCCTGCTCGTTCACCATCACCAAGCATTGCAAAAGCAATCAAGGTCCAAAGCGCCGCGTGCGTGTATTGTCCACCGTTTTCGCGCACGCCCGGCACGTAGCCTTTGATGTAACCGGGATCGAGGTTGCTTTTATCGAATGGTGGCGTAAACAGAATTACGAGACCATCGCCACGCCGGATTAGATATTCTTCAACCGCCGCCATCGCGCGCACTGCGCGATAACTTTCCGCGCCGCCCGAAATAACCGACCACGACTGCACGATGGAATCGATGCGGCATTCATCGTTCTGCGCCGAGCCCAGTGGCGTGCCGTCATCGAAGAAAGCGCGGCGATACCAGTCGCCATCCCAGCCGTTTTCCGCCAATGCTTTCTTGAGACTTTCGAGATGCGCGCGGTATTGCGTGCTGCGCGCGCTCTCGTCACGCGCCTCGCAGTAAGGAGCAAAAGCAGCCAGCGTCGTGTAGAGAAACCAACCAACCCAGACACTCTCGCCCTCGCCGAGATGGCCCACGCGGTTCATGCCATCGTTCCAATCGCCGGAACCCATTAACGGCAGACCGTGTTTGCCAACCGTCAAACTGCGATCGAGGGCTCGCGCGCAGTGCTCAAAAACCGACGCCGATTCAGTCGACACTTCCGGCTGCATGTAAAATTCCTGCTCTTCGGGTTTCAGCAGCGGCTGTTCGAGGAATGAAACTTTTTCATCGAGCACCGACAAATCACCGGTAACACCCAAATAAAAAGCAGTAACAAACGGCAG
Organism: bacterium; assembly: GCA_040003695.1. Taxonomy (GTDB): domain Bacteria; phylum Acidobacteriota; class Blastocatellia; order Pyrinomonadales; family Pyrinomonadaceae; genus PSRF01. Next base: position 11,688 of record JBDUCB010000414.1, on the reverse strand, counting down.
CCACAAAAGATCATCGGAAAAGCGCGTGCGCACGCCGCGACCGCTCGGCGGATGCCACCAGTGTTGCACGTCGCCTTCCTTGAATTGCCGGCTGCTTGCCCTGACAATTTGTTCGCGAGCCACCGCGGGACTGCTGTAAACCAGCGCCATCACGTCCTGTAACTGATCGCGAAAACCAAAGGCGCCGCCTGACTGATAAAAAGCGGTGCGCGCCCAAATGCGACAAGACAATGTTTGGTAAAGCAGCCAGCGATTGAGCATCGTATCGAGTGCGCCGTCAGGTGTTTTCACTTCCACCGTGCCGAGCAGTTTGTCCCAATGGCTTAGCACGCCTTCGAACTCGTCGTTAACAGTGCCAAAATTTGTAAACTTCGCCACCAGCGCCTGCGCCTCGGTCTTCGATTCCGCTTCACCCAAAACAAAAATAACTTCGCGGGCTTGATGCGGCGCAAGCTCGATCGTTGTTTGCAGTGCAGCGCAGGGATCAAGTCCCGCGCCATCGCGGCCCGCGAGACTTGTGCGACCCAGGGCCGCCGGGCGGTCATGCGCGCCATTGCGCCCGAGAAACTCTTTGCGATCGCATGTGGCGCCGGTAAGCGGTTCATTCGTCGCCACGAACGCGACGCGCGTTGCAAATTCGTTATTGAAAGGGTTTTGCGCGAATATCGTCCCGGCCTGCTTGTCGATTTCGGTGATGACGTAAGGGGCGGTACTCGAGCGCTGCACGCCGAGCACGAGTTCATTGTATGAGGTCACTGTTAGTTTTCGTTTGCGTGCCGTGCGGTTCCCCAGACGCAGCAACGATATTTTTACCGGACCGTCCAGGGGAACGAACATCAACAACTCCTGCGAGATGCCATGACTGGTGTGCTCAAAAACGGAGTAACCCTGACCGTGCCGGACCATGTAAGGCTCCGCTTCGCGAATGGGCAGCGGCGTCGTGGACCAGACCGTGCCGGTATCTTCATCGCGCAGGTAAACAACCTCGCCCGGCGTGTCGCTGACTGCATCATTGGACCACGGCGTCAGCCGGTTCTCGCGGCTATTGATAGACCACGTGTAGCCGCCGCCCGTTTCAGTCACCTGAAAGCCAAAATCTTTTTTGTTCGCGATAACGTTAGACCACGGAGCGGGTGTCCACTGTTCCGCTCCCAGCAGCGTCACATACTCGCGTCCGCCCTGGTGAAATCCCCCGAGCCCATTGAAAAAGCTCAACTCCGGCGGCGGCAGCGTGGCTTCGGGGTAGCTTTGCGAGGGCAGTCGGGCAACGAACGCCGGCGGCAACGGCTCTTCCACTTGCGGCCGCTCCAATTGATCTTCGAGCAGGCCACGCTCGCAAACAATCACAACGCGCGCCACGGCGTGAAGCAAGATGCGATCGGCTTCGGGCATGTGATCGGCGCGCCGCAGGTAAACGCCGCCGGGCTTGTCCTGAAGACCACCCAACCCGCTGGTGCGAACCATCGTCTCTAATTCCTTCTGGAGCAATTGTAAATATGTGGTCGGATTGTCATTAAGAATTACGAGATCGATTTTCAGTCCCTTGTAATGCAGATATTCGTGGCCGCGCACAATCTTGCGCACCGCCGGCAAGTCCGCAGCCTTATCGATCCGCACTACAATAAGCGGGAGGTCGCCGCTGATGCCGTAAGCCCACAGGCTCGACTGCGCTTTCGTGTTCAGCGCCAACACGTGCGGGCGCGGGCGCAGCGACGGATCGGAAAAGACAATGCGCGCGGCCAGCCGCTGAAACAGGTGGGCCTCTTCGGCATCAATGTTCAGGTGACTCATTTCCACCTGCGCCTTGGTCCATGCCAGCCTCAGCTCCCGATCAAACGTATTCGGATCGTGATACTTGTCCGCCAGCCTCACCGCTTCTTCACGCGACCGCGCCACGATGGTGCTGAACGAGCAGCGCACCGTCTCATTTGGGCGAACGCGCACGCGGCGGCGCAAACTGAAAACCGGATCGAGCACCGCGCCAACTGTGTTTGAAAGCGGGCGGTCTTCCATGACGGCAATCGGATTGGCGGGCGTGTGACCGCGACCCAGGAAGCGGCCGCGATCGGTTTCGTATTGCGTGGTCCCTACCAGCTCGCCGTCGGCAACCACCACGTGCACCGCCCAAATGGGCTCGTCATCGCTGGAGCGCTGGCGGCGATGGGCCAGGATCGCATTTTCGCCAGCGAAGAATTCCGTCTCTATGAAAAGATTGCTGAACGCCGGATGAGCCAGGTCGGCTTGCGGCGTCGCCAATACAACTTCTGCATAGCTTGTCAGCTCGATCTCGCGTGTGCGCGTGGAATTGTTTGTCAACGACACGCGGCGCACCTCTGCATTGTCTTCGGCAGAAACAACAATTTCCATGTGCGTGGTCAAGCCCGCATCGTTACGCCAGAAGTCGGCCTTGTCTTCCGAGAAAGCGACTTCATACTTTTGCGGACGCTTCTGAATTGGCTGATGGCTTGCCGACCAGACAGCGCCGCTGCGCACATCTCGCAGATAAATAAACGTGCCCCAGTTGTCTCGCGTCACGTCTTCGCGCCAGCGCGTCACGGCATTCGGCCCACAGTTGGAATAACCGGCGCCGGCCGTGGTCAGCATGACGTTGTAAGTTCCGTTTGAGAGTAGTTGCGTGCGCGGCGTCTCGAGACTGGCTGTGTCGTAGACGCGGGTGATCATTCCCGGGAACGACTGAATAACATGGCCGGTCAAAACTTCTTCCGCGCGCGGGTGCATGGCCGGCACACCGACGGGGACGCGCTCTTGTAACAACAACTCCGTCGCCTGCACTCCGGGGTCCGCATGAAAACGTCTTTCCATGCGGTCGTCCTGAATCAAGTTGCTCAGTGAAATCAAACTCATGCCCTGGTGGTGCGTCATGAACGCACGAATCAAGACGTAAGTCTGACCCTGCGGTAACCGCTCGGAGGTGTAGTCGATCGATTCATAAAAACCGAACGCACCGAGCGCGCCGGTCTTTTCGAGTCTCCGAAGATTGTCCATGGCGGCGCGCGGATTGATCTCAGCCGCAAGCAGCGTTGCGTAAGGCGAGACTACGACATCTTCGATGAGCCCGCGCTTCAAACCCAGGCCGGGAACTCCAAATGGACCATATTGATAGTTCAGTTGCAGATCGCGAACGTTGTATGCCGCTTCGGAAATTCCCCAGGGCACGCCGCGTTCCTGCCCGTATTCGATCTGGCGCTTCACGACCGTGCGATAGGTCTCATCGAGCAGGGTGCCGTTGTAATTGCGCATCACCAACAACGGCATCAGGTACTCAAACATGGTGCCGGTCCACGAAATGAGCGCCCGGCCACCATCAACTGAAGTAAGTTGGCGCCCCATACGAAACCAATGTTCCTGTGCCACATCACCCTTGGCGATCGCCACAAAACTGGCCAGCCGCGCTTCGGACGCGAGTAGATCATAAAAAGAATTGTCGGCGCGTTGTGCCGAGACGTTGTAACCGATAGTGAAAACCTTGCGTTCGGGATCGAGTAGAAACTTAAAATCCATGTCCTCGATAACTTGTTCGCAGTTTGCAGCGAGCCGGCTGAGTCGCGAGAGAATATCTCCCGCTGCCGATGCCGATTCTTCCAGCGCTTTGGTGAGCGCAGAAGTCTCGGTTGCGTTGGTGCGCGTGGCGGCCAGCTCGACCAGCGCGTTGTCGCAAAGCTCGGGCACGGCTGCCAGCGTGGGCACTTCCTCAAGCAAACTCGCGAGCGATGTGCCGCTGTTTTCATCAGCGATTTCTGACGCAGTCTCTGGCGGCAACTCAGTAATAAAACGAGTCCAGCCTGCGAGCGTGTCGGCATCGCGGCGGCAGGAACGAACCTGATGATCAAAGGCCGCAAGCCACCAGCGCAGCTCTTTAAAATTAGCGTCTCCGTGTTCGTGGGCCAGCGCATTAACGATGTCTTCAATCTCAGAAACTCCACGCCGCAAAGCTTCGAACAGTTTTGTCCAATAAGGCAGATTTCGTTTGCCATCTGTGATAAGTAGTTTGCGGCACGCCTCAATTTCATCGCGCAATTGGCTGACCGTTACGACATCGGTACGTTGCCGCACGCTGCCGAGCTTGGTGGCTTCAAACGATATTGCTTCAAGCGTGTCCAGCAACCCGGCAATGATGCGCTCATCGAAGATTTTCGTGTCAGGTAACTCGATGCATGCCTGCTTGACGGCGATCATGTGCCCTGCCAGATTTCCACTATCAACCGTCGAGATATATTGCGGTAGCAGCGGCTCGAGCGTTCTCGTGTCATACCAATTAAAAAGATGGCCGCGAAACTTTCCGAGCTTCGCGATGGTGAAAAACGTCAACTCCTGCCGCTCGACGAATTCAAGCGAGCCGACGTAACCGAGGTCGTGCGCCGCGGAGGTTGTTAGTAGCAGTAGGCCAATGTTCGTTGGCGAAGTGCGATGTGCGATTACCGGCGTGGGATCTTCCTGGAAATTGTCGGCCGGCAGCCAGTTATCTTCCGGGCCGACGAATGTTTCGAAGAAGCGCCACGTCCGGCGCGCGACCGTGCGCGCAAGTTTCACATCTTCGGCGCTCAGCAGCTTGCGTTCCCGCGGCCGTGGTTTGCTAACCCACCACGCAATTAATGGTGAACTAATCCAGGCGATGCCAAGAACACCAGCTAACGGAAACGCCGCCGGGTGCACGATCAACGCCAGTGCCACCGCCAGGATTGTCAGTAACTCGGCGGGCCACATGAACCGAAACATCGAACCGAGATCGTTTCGCGCAGTTCTCTCCGCGTCAGCAGCGGTGACCCATTCGAGCAGCTTCTTCCGCGAAATCAGTTTTCTGTAGATTGTGCGCAGAATTGCATCCGTCATCAGATAAGCCTGATGCGGCAGCAATACCAGCGATAAGGCAACCTGGGCCGTGTTGGTGCGCACGTCACCCCACACGCTCCAGAAATGACTGGTCCAGGGGATGCCGCGCGGGTGAATCAGCAAGCTGGTAGTGACGTGAAGATAGACTGGAAATGCGATCGTAACGAGAACGAATAGACTCCAGATTACTCCTGAGCCCGGAAAGATGGTCCAACACGCAATGAGCCAAAGCAATAGCGAAGGCGCGACCAAACTGCGGCGTAGATTATCGAAAATTTTCCAGCGCGAGATTAGCGGCAGTGTGTTGCGCCTCTTGGGCCGCTCGGCGTCGGGAACACTCAGAAACAACCAGCGAAGAATTTGCCAGTCGCCACGCGTCCAGCGATGTTGCCGTTTCGCGTAGGCGTCGTAGACCGCCGGATAGTCGTCCAGTAACTCGATGTCCGTCGTCAACGCCGCGCGCGCAAACAGCGACTCGAACAGATCATGGCTCAGCAAAGAATTTTCCGGAACGCGGTCAGCGAGCGCGGCTTCGAATGCATCGACATCGTAGAGGCCTTTGCCGGTAAAGTTCCCTTCCGCAAAAAGATCCTGATAGACGTCGGAAACCGCGGTCGTATAGGGATCAATTCCCGTGTTGCCGGAAAAGATGCGCGCAAACTTCGAACGTGATGCGCTCTCGAGCGAGATGCTGACGCGCGGCTGCAAAATTGAGTAACCACGCGTAACTCGTTGCGTTTGTGGATCGAGCACCGGGCGGTTCAGAGGATGAATGGCCGCGCCGATCAACTTGCGCGCCACGTCGCGCGGTAGTTGAGTGTCGGAATCGAGCGTTATCACGTAACGGATTAGCGATAACAACGCATCATCCGCAGTTGTGACGATGAAATTCGTATCGCGCGCGCCGCGCAGAAGACGGTTAAACTCCTGGAGCTTTCCGCGTTTTCGTTCCCAGCCGAGCCAGCGACCTTCACCCGCGTTCCACAAGCGCCGGCGCTGAAAAAGATGAAACCGCGGCAAATCATCTTTGCTGTACCGACGGTTCAGTTCTTCAATTCCATTGCCGGCTGCCTCCAGCAGTGATAGGTCACTCGGTACTTGTTCGGCATCGGCGTCAGGAAAATCACCGAGCAGTGCGAAGTAGATGTGCGGGTCTTCGTTGGCGAGGTAATGCACTTCAAGGCGCCCCAACAATTCTTTAACCTGCGCCTCAGTTGAGAAGATAGTCGGGACCACTACCATCGTCGCAGCCTCTGCGGGAATGCCTAACGACGTTTCCATTTTTGCCAGAAGCCGCGGTTGAAACAGGTGGGTCACGTCCCAGTTAATAACTGTAAGGGCGATATCGGTGGCAGGAATTAAGGCGATCAGCGCTGCGATCACAAGCAATAACCAACCAGCGCCGGCCAGGTCTAGCGCCGCGATTAGCACGGTTAGAATTAAGCCCGTCAGAAAAACCAACGTCCCCAAATAAGCGAAAGTCGCATGGCGCAGCACGTAGCGGCGGAACCGCTCAACCGGTCGCGGGCGATAAGCGAATTCGGCCTCAAGCTGCGGCAGTCCCTCGTCAACCAGGTAATAGCCAACATGTGACGCGTGCGTGGCATCTTCGCTGGGCTCGGCTACGCGGGTACTGGCCGCCAGTTTCACTGCCCCGCGCGCGACCGCCAGTTCGTCCGCCAACGCGCGTTTGCTGATGCGCTCAATCACATGGCGATAACGATCACGCGCGGCGAAATCCATCTTCAAATATGCGCCCGCCGGATCCTGACCCAGCAATGGTTCAATCAAACTGACGCTTTCAAAAAAGTCGCGCCACTCCAGGTTAGAGAGCAGTCGCATGCTGGTGATGATGTTGCCGACCGTGACCTGGGTCGACGCCTGGCGCTGATGCTCAGCATGAATGACTTCCTCGATAGTGGTGTTCTGCCGTGCCAGTTGAGATTCCAACCATTCCGTCACCGGCATGACAGCCGGATCCTGTTCGCGCAGTCGCTGCGTGATTTGGACCACGAAGGTGTGCGGAATCTTTTCCCGCTTGCCTAAGCGTTCAGCAATCAAAGGCACCAGCGCGTCGGGCTGTCGTGCCGCAAGCTCCAACAAACGATCGGCGAGTTTGTCGGCGCGCTCACGTTCCTCTCGCGCGCCTACGATCATCGTAGCGAGCCGGCGCACGTTCTCGACCAGTGCCAGACGCAGGGTGATGGCGACCGCCCACAATTCGCCAATCGACAGCGGGCTGACCGTTTGATAGGCAGCGATGAAACGGCGCAGTGTGTTGGTATCCAGACGGCAATCAGTGTGGGCGATTAGCGCCACGGCCACCGCATAGATCCGCGGATAATCCTTCAGTTCACCGGCGGCAAGTTTAGGTAGTTCGTGGTAGTAACTCTTCGGCAGGTCTTCGCGGATCTCCCGCAGTTGCTCTTCAATGATGTGAAAATTATCGACTAACCATTCCGCGGCCGGCGAAATGCCGCGCCCTTTTCGGATGGCTTCGACCAGTGAGCGATAAGCAGCAACAAGTCTGCGGCCATTGTCTTCCAACCGGGGCAGCAACTGCGCGCGTCCCCTTTTCTTGATCGTTTTGTGTTCCTTAGCGAGGACCTTTGCGTACTGTTCCAGCCGTTCGACGCTGAAAATCTCCGCGCTCAAGGGTTGCTCGTCCTCATAACGAGAAACTTTTGCAATCCTTTCAGAAAGTGATCCCAGAAATTCACTCATCGACGTTTGAAACCGCTGCACCCCACGCCGCTGCGGCGTTCCACACTACCTGCTATTTCCCGGCGACACATTCAGTGCCAGTCAAAGAATTCAAAGACTTGACCTCAGAATATCACGATTTGAAAGCGCGGTTTAGGCAGCAAAGGATTGATAATGATGTTTCAACTGCATGGGATTCTCGCCGGCCGTTGCGGCTCTGCCGTTTCGGTGCGCGGCAAGTCTCTGACTTCCTGAAAGGTCAACTAATCATCGGCGGTCTCTGACCGTGGTCGGAGACCAGAAGTTTACTCATGCCAGGCCGGCAAGTCAGAGACTTGCCGCGCACCGAACGGCAGAGCCATAAGCAACCGCGATAAACTGCATCGCCACCAATTCATCAAGTCGCAAACCAACGGTTTGCCTCATAGCAGGAAGAATATGCCAACCTACGCCCGTGTAGTATTCTCTGTCGCACGCCGATGCCAACCGCCCGAAAATCTAACGCGAAACAAGTCGTTCGCCCTTCAGCTCGTTGGCGCGCCCTGGCTTTGTTGGCGCTCGCCGAATTATTGGGTATGTCTCTTTGGTTCAGCGCCTCCGCGGTTGTTCCCGCATTGCGCGATGAGTGGCATCTGGGCGATACAGCGGTAAGTTGGTTGACGATTTCGGTGCAACTCGGCTTTGTCTTCGGCACACTACTCAGCGCCTTTCTCAACTTGCCCGATCTTATTAGTGTTCGTTACCTCTTTGCTGTTTCCGCTCTCGGTGGCGCGCTGGCGAATGCTGCTTTCGGCGCTTACGCACACGGTCCCCGGCTGGGAATTGCGTTGCGTTTCTTAACTGGAATGTTTCTCGCGGGCGTCTATCCACCTGGCATGAAAATCATGTCGACCTGGTTCCAACGTTCACGTGGCATGGCGTTGGGTGTGCTGGTCGGAGCTTTGACGTTGGGCAAAGCTTCGCCCTATTTGGTGAACGGACTTGGCAGTACCGATTGGCGTGTGAATGTTTTCATCATTTCACTACTCGCGATGTTTGGCGGTCTGATCGTTCTGCTCTTCGTTGACGATGGACCATATGCGCTGCCGCCAGCACGATTCAATTGGAAACAGGCCTTCGTGGTTTTCAGTAATCGCGGCGTGCGCCTCGCGAGCTTTGGTTACTTCGGGCACATGTGGGAACTGTACGCCATGTGGGCGTGGATCCCGGTCATGATTCGAGCGAGCCTCGGTGCGCAACATACTTCCTCAAGCCTTGCCGAGTTTTCATCGTTCCTAATCATCGGCTGTGGGGCGCTCGGTTGTATCGGCGGGGGATTGCTGGCGGATCGAGTCGGACGAACGGCGGTGACCTCATGGGCGATGGCCATTAGCGGTACGTGTTGTTTGGTGGTGGGTTTTCTTTTTGAAGCAAACCCGCTTCTGCTGTTGGCTGTCGCCGCAATTTGGGGCGTAACCGTGATTGCCGACTCGCCACAATTTTCCGCCTGCATTACCGAACTCGGCGACCAGCGATACATCGGTACGGCTTTGACTATTCAAACCAGTCTCGGTTTTTTGCTCACCAGCTTCTCGATTCAGTTAGTGCCGTGGTTTGTGAAACTTGTTGGCTGGCGCTATGCATTCACAATACTCGCGCCCGGACCGCTGTTGGGCATGCTGGCAATGCTCCGATTGCGCGGGTTGCCTGAAGCTGCGAAGATCGCGTACGGGAAAAGATGACGTGTCCGACAAACTGTCCGACAAACTTCAGTTTGTCGTTTCGACTCGTGACTCCGGATGACTAATACGAAAATCCAGGAACTTAAATCCCGTACGCGCAAGATCATTCGTCTGCTTAAGAAAGCTTATCCGGACGCGCAGTGCTCGTTGAATCACTCGAATGCTTTTGAGTTATTGATTGCGACGATCCTGTCAGCGCAATGCACCGATGCGCGAGTCAACATTGTCACGCAGGATCTCTTTCACAAGTATCGAAAGCCGGAAGATTATTTGAAAGTTTCCGAAAAAGAGCTGCAGCAAGACATTCGCACCACCGGTTTCTTTCGCAATAAGACCAAGTCGATTCAGGGCACTGCAAAAGTTTTGACGGAACAGTACGGCGGGAAAGTTCCCGATACGATTGAAGAATTACTTGAGCTGCCGGGCGTGGCGCGTAAAACTGCCAACGTGGTGCTGGGAAATGCTTTCGGTATTAACTCCGGAGTGGTGGTTGATACACACGTGACCCGACTCTCGCGGCGCCTGGGATTGACCCAGCAGAAAACAGCGGAAAAGATTGAAGACGATCTGATTGCGCTGGTACCAAAAAAAGATTGGGTGATCTTTTCTCATCTACTCATCGCTCATGGACGAGCTATTTGCAAAGCGCGCAATCCGCTCTGCGATCAGTGTGTGGTCGAAAAGCCTTGCCCATCGTCCTACCTGAAGACCGGCGTCGTGCCCGGCAGTTAGTTCCGCCCATGTTTGCTTACGTGCATTCCTTTGCGGAACTTTGCATCTTACCTTGCGCACTTTGCGGTTTCTGTTGATGGATAACCGCAAGAGGACGCCAAGAACTCGCAAAGGGCCACAAAGTAATGGCAACTAGTCGGCTTTTTCTCTCGTCTGGCAGATAGCGGCGAACGCCGTTAGAATGAGCGCCGTTCCCTAATTCTGAATCATCTGGACCATTTCCGCCGCCACTCGCATGCCAGCCACGAACCGGTTGCCATCCATCTTCAAAAGCTTCAGTTCATTCGGCTCAAACCAGCCGTTTTGTTGGGGGAAATCGGCGTGAGCTATCGTTTCCCCTGGTATCGATTGACTGACGAGCATCTGCTTGATTTGCGCATCTGCGATCTGGGGCTGAAGATTAAAGGTTCGTTTCTCGAGCCTCACATCAAGCGGCTTTACAGTGAACTGAACGATCGCGGCATTCGCTTTAAGCCTCACGTCTGGTTATCTGAAGAATGGTTTTCGCCGGACGGCGTGCCCGGTATCGCCATTCCCTTTTATCTGGCCCATCCTCGGCTGATGAAACTCGAGCGCAAGCAGATGCTGGAAGTCGAAGGTGGCACCGACACTGAATGCCTGCGAATTCTGCGTCACGAAGCCGGTCACGCGCTCGACACGGCCTTTCGGCTTCACTTCAAAGGACGCTGGCGCGAATTGTTCGGATCCTTTGCGCAGCGCTACCCCGACTTCTATAAACCGAAACCCAAAAGCCGAAACTATGTGCTGCATCTGCGCGCCTGGTATGCACAGGCGCATCCGGCAGAAGATTTCGCGGAAACGTTTGCTGTTTGGCTAACACCACGTTCGCGCTGGCGGCGTCGTTACAAAGGTTGGCCGGCGCTGCGCAAGCTTGAATACCTCGACGACCTGATGACCGAGCTCGCCGGCACTAAACCACGTAATCGAGCGCGCACAAAAGTAGAACCGCTTTCCGAAATACGCATCACGCTGCGCGAACACTACCGGCGCAAGCGTGAGCGTTACGACTTTGATTGGCCCGCTGTTTACGATCGGGATCTGCGGCGCATTTTCTCGGACGATCCGCGGCACCGTTCGAAACCAACCGCCGCCAGCTTCATACGCAGCGTACGTCGCGATGTGCGTCAGATTGTGGCCGACGGCACTGGCGTGCATCAGTACACCATCGATCACGTACTCGAAAACATGATCGATCGTTGCAAAGATTTGAAGCTGCGCGTTGCCATACCGCCAAGAGAAGCGCGCCGGCGCCTGATGATTGTTTTGACCGTTCAGGTCATGAACGTGCTGCATTCGGGTTATCATCGCATCGCCGTATGACTTCTGAGTCAAAAAAGAAGAAGCGGATCGTCTTCGAACCGAAGAAAAAACTCCGCATAATTGTTCTGGTCCATCAGGACCTGGTGCCGCCTGATTCTCTCGATGGACTCAGCGACAAAGAAAAGATCGAGATCAAAACAGAGTACGATGTGATCTCGACACTCAAAAAGATGGGTCATGACGTTTTTCCGGTCGGGCTTTACAATCAGCTAAACGTCATTGGCGACGCATTGCTGGAACACAAACCTCATATCGCCTTCAACCTGCTGGAAGAGTTTCACGGCTATCCGCTTTACGATCAGCATGTCGTCAGTTATCTCGAGCTGATGAAGCAAGCCTA
>JBDUCB010000390.1:0-1518 GCA_040003695.1 bacterium | reverse complement strand
GTGATTCCGAGTTCGTGACAGATTTGAATTACGCTGTCGCGCGTAATGCCCGCGAGGATCGATGAAGAAAGCGGAGGCGTCAGCACCACCCCATTCGTGACAACGAAAATATTTTCACCTGAGCCTTCGGAAACGTAACCGCGATCGTCCAGTGCAATGCCTTCTGCAAACCCGTTGAGCAACGCTTCCATTTTGATCAGTTGCGAGTTCATGTAGTTCGCGCCGCTCTTCGCCATTGCCGGCATTGAGTTTGGCGTCAACCGGTTCCAGGTTGACACACAAACGTCTACGCCCTTCTCGATCGCCTCGTCGCCGAGGTACTTGCCCCAGTCCCAGGCGCCGATATAGCACGCCAATGGGTTAGGGAACGGATTCACGCCGAAAGCGGGCCTCGCTTCATCAAGGCTGCGAAAGAGTATCGGTCTGATATAGCACTGCTCCAATCCGCTGCGTTCAACTAATTCCACCGACGCCTCGCACAACTGGTCCAACTTCCAGATATGATCCATGCGATAGATCTTGGCGGAGTTAATGAACCGCTGCATGTGTTCCTTTAGACGGAAAATCGCAGGTCCGCGTTTGGTTGCATAACAACGGATGCCCTCAAAGATGCTCGAGCCGTAATGCAGAACGTGCGACATCACGTGCACGCGCGCGTCGTCCCATTTAATAAACTGGCCATCGTGCCAAACGACTTCACAAATGCGCGGAGTTGCTACATCTTTCGCCTTGCCATCTTTTGAGAACATGCTTTGTACTCCTTAAATAGCGATCAGCTCAGGAAACCGGCAGCGAGGGAATTGCGAAAATCAGTAACGTTTCGGAAAAGGCTGCTTGAAAACCAATTCTACAGGAAGCATCTATCCCTTCCGAAGGGACATTATAGTTATCGGTACAGCGCACGATAACGTAAATTCGCCGCGTTTTGCAAGGTGCGCTTGCTTCGCCAGGCGGGCCAAAGTACCATCGAAACGATTCTCCAAATAGCAAAGATTGTTAATCCCTAACGCTTTCCGGTGAAGTGTCGCAAACCTTTTAACCATTCGCTGATTCTTGCAGGCGCTATCCTGCTTTCAATTTTTTCTTCCAACTGTCACATGAACAACTCAAGCGTACCTTCCGCTCCGCCGACGAACGTCCCGAGTGACGAGCCGCTCGCTATTCACAGGCGTGCTATTGCAATCGACATGCACGCCGATACCACACAACGGCTGCTCGATGAAAATGTTGACTTAGCCCAGCGTTTGCATGACGGGCATTTCGATTCAGTGCGCGCGCGTGAAGGAGGATTGGACGCCCAATTCTTCTCAATTTGGGTTGAACCGGAATTGTTTGGCGGCGCTGGACCAAAGGCGATGAAGCGGGCCGACGACCAAATCGCGGCAGTGCATTCGCTCGCTGAACAGCATCCGGAGACGTGGCAATTTGCTGCTTCAGCGGCAGATATCCGTCGCATTGTGTCCGAAGGAAAGATGGCGGCACTTGCGGGGCTCGAAGGTGGTTACGCAATCGACGAAA
>JBDUCB010000401.1:0-17075 GCA_040003695.1 bacterium | reverse complement strand
TTCAACATCGCGCCGCGCGCTTCTTCACGAAACTTCAATTCTTTTGCAGCCACTCTCGTTTCTCCTTATGCGATCTCAACATTCTTAGAGATCTTCAAATCTAAAATCTTAAATTGATTGGGGTTGATTCAACTATTCAGCCGCTGGCTTCGCTTTTTCTGAATGGCGGCCAACCTTCACCCGCGCCGGACGCAACAGCCGCTCGCCGATTTTGTAACCGCGAGCATACTCCTCGAGAACTTTGCCTTCATCTTTCTGATCCACTTCAGCAGTTTCAACCGCTTCATGCATTTCCGGATTGAACTGTTCACCCACGGATTCAAGAGGTTCGACGCCCGCAGCCGCAAGCGCGTTTTCAAAACTTGTTGCTGTACGACGCACGCCTTCCGCCACGTCCTGGCTAGATGCGCCTGATTCGGCAGCTTCGGTCGCGCGTTGCAAATTGTCCAACACGGGCAACAGCGCGGTAATGAAATTCGCTTTCTCGCGGTGTGCGCGCTCGTCGGCGGCTTTATTCAAACGCTGGCGCGTTTCGTCAGTCTCGCTTTGTAGTTGCTTGCGCAGTTGTTCAAAACGCGCCTGCACTTCCTGAACCTTTTGTTCAGCGGCCTTCGTACGCGTTTCCAATTCCTCCACATAGCTCGGTTTAAGATTGGGAACGTCACCGGCAGTCGCTGTATTGCTGTCGCCGCTGTCGTCCAATTGAATGCGACGACGATCGGTGACGCGAATGTCCTGCGGCGGCTCTTCGTTCCATGGTCCCCGGCGCTCTCTGCCAAATCTGCTCATATTTTTTATTACTCCGTACCTGTCAGAACCACCTGCGCCAGCAGGTGGGACAGGTAAACCTTCTCTTTATTGATAACTAAGAAACTTTGATTTCCACGCGTTGTGGTTTCCGCTCCGGTCGTTTCGGCAGATGTACTTCGAGCACGCCGTCCTTGTAGTTAGCCTTGATGTCTTTGTGATCGACAGATGCAGGCACGCTGAAGGTGCGCAAAAACTTCCCGCTCGGACACTCGCCGCGATGCTGCGTTGAATCGCGAGGTACTCGCTCGCCTTTGATCGTTAACCGGTTGTCGTCCTCGAGGCTGATATCCAATTTCGTGCGATCGATGCCGGGAAGATCGACGGCCACGATAAATGCCGCCTCGTTTTCATAAACGTCGGCTGCGGGGTACCAATCGGTGCGCTCCAATTCGTCGCTCGTATCGGCTTCGCTCGTGCGTCGCTGTGTCGCATCTTCAAATAAACGGTTCATGCGATCCTGCAAAGTGACCAGGTCGTGCAATGGATTCCAATGAGACATCTCGTCATTCTCTCCTGTTGTCCGACAAACTTTAGTTTGTCGATGGGTCGCTCATTGTCGAACGCTTTAACTTAAGCGACTGCTGCTGCGGCCTCGTTCTTCAGGGCCATCTTATCGCCCTCCGCCGACACTCTTACGGTTTGCCCGGGCAAAACATCTGCGTTCAAAAGCTTCACCGCTAGCGGGTTCTGTATCAGCGTTTGAATAGCTCGCTTGAGCGGGCGCGCGCCGTAATTTGGATCGTAACCTTCGCGAGCCAGAAGCTGGCGCGCCGAATCATCCAAAACGAGTTGAATACCTTTGTCGCTTAACATCCGTCGCAGGCGTTCGAGTTGTACATCGATAATCTTGCTAATCTGATCGCGGGAAAGCTGATGAAAGATCACGATGTCGTCGATGCGATTGAGGAATTCCGGCTTGAAGTGATCGCGCAACTCCTGCAACACCGCTTCGCGCACCTGCGTCTCATCGCCTTCGGCCGCCTGAATCTCCCGCGAGCCCAAATTTGAAGTCATGATCAGCACGGTGTTTTTGAAATCCACGGTGCGGCCTTTGGCGTCCGTCAACCTGCCGTCATCCAGAATCTGAAGTAGCACATTGAACACGTCCGGGTGCGCCTTTTCGATCTCGTCAAACAGAATTACCGCGTACGGCCTGCGCCGCACTGCTTCAGTTAGTTGGCCCCCTTCTTCGTAACCAACGTAGCCCGGCGGCGCACCAATCATGCGCGCCACTGCATGCTTCTCCATGTACTCAGACATGTCGAGACGAACCATCGCGCGCTCGTCATCGAAAAGAAATTCAGCCAAGGCCCGCGCGGTTTCAGTTTTGCCGACGCCGGTTGGACCAAGAAATATGAATGAGCCGATCGGGCGATTTGGATCCTGCAAACCAGCGCGCGCGCGCCTGACTGCATCGGCAACCGCTTTCAACGCTTCGTCCTGGCCAATCACGCGTTTGCTGAGACGTTCTTCCATTGTTACTAGTTTGTGCATCTCGCCTTCCAACATTTTGGAAACCGGAATGCCGGTCCACTTGGCGACAACCTGAGCAACGTCTTCTTCATCAACTTCTTCCTTGAGCATGACGCCGTCTTTTTGAAAAGTCGCGAGCTTTTCCTGTTCGGCAGCAAGCTTTCGCTCGAGCTCGGGAATCTTGCCATACTGAAGCTCAGATGCGCGCGCCAGATCGCCTGCATTACGTGCCTGGTCCAATTGCAGCTTAAGTTGTTCGAGCTCCGCCTTAGCGGTGCGCATGCGCTCGATGGCCTCTTTTTCCGATTGCCATTTGGCCTTCATGCCTGACGATTTCTCACGCAGATCCGCAATGCGTTGCTCGATCTCCCTCAAACGCGCTTTGGATTTGTCATCTTCTTCACGCTGCAAGGCTTGGCGCTCGATTTCCAATTGCAGAATTTCGCGCTCGAGCTCGTCGATTTCCTGCGGCAGCGAATCAATCTCAATTCTGAGCCGCGATGCAGCTTCATCAATCAGGTCGATGGCTTTATCAGGCAGGAACCGATCGGTGATGTAACGATTGGAAAGTGTGGCCGCGGCGACGATTGCCGAATCTTTGATACGCACGCCGTGATGAACTTCGTAACGTTCTTTCAAACCGCGCAGGATTGCGATCGTGTCTTCGACACTCGGCTCGCCGACATAGACCTGCTGGAAGCGGCGTTCGAGTGCAGCGTCTTTTTCGATGTATTTTTTGTACTCGTTCAGCGTGGTAGCGCCAACACAGCGCAGCTCACCGCGCGCCAGTGCCGGCTTCAACATGTTCGACGCATCGATCGCGCCTTCCGCCGCGCCCGCTCCAACCAACGTATGTAGTTCGTCAATGAAAAGTATGATTTGCCCTTGGGCGTTCTCAATCTCTTTTAAGACTGCCTTCAGGCGATCTTCAAATTCGCCGCGATACTTTGCGCCGGCAAGCATCGAACCGAGATCGAGCGCCACCAGTCGTTTGTTTCTTAGTGTCTCAGGCACGTCACCCGACACGATTCGTTGCGCCAGGCCTTCGACAATTGCCGTCTTGCCGACGCCAGGCTCGCCAATCAAAACCGGATTGTTTTTCGTGCGGCGCGAAAGCACCTGAATAGTTCTGCGTATCTCGTCGTCGCGCCCAATCACCGGATCGAGTTTGCCTTTGCGAGCGAGTTCCGTTAAGTCGCGGGCGTACTTTGAAAGCGCTTGATAATTTTGCTCCGCATTCTGGTCCGTGATCTTCGAACCACCACGCATCTGCTCGATAACTTTCAGCAGATCGTCACGCTTCACGCCATGCTGGCGCAAAATCTTTCCGGCTTCGCCATCCTTTTCATCGACAATTGCCAGCAGCAGATGCTCGGTCGAGTTAAACTCGTCGCCCATCTTGTCTGCTAGCTTTTGCGTGGCCGTAAAAATCTGGCTCAAGCGCGAACTGAAATACTGTTGTCCACCTTCAACTCGTGGAAAGCGCCCGATTGCAGCTTGCACGTCGTTGAGCACAACCGGAACGTTCACCGCGAGCTTGCCGAGTACGGGGCGCACAATTCCTTCCGGCTGCTCAAGCATCGCCGCGAGCAAGTGTTCAGGTTCGACTTGCTGATTTTGATTTCGTTCCGCGAGTTCGATGGCTGCTTGAATGGCTTCCTGTGCTCGCAGAGTAAATTTATCTAAACGCATGGGCTCACTTCTTATCTTTTAAGCGGGGCACGAAGGCGATGCGATCACCTGGCTACCCCGCTTGTTTATTGTCACTCTGCCGGAAGCTTAACGACTGCCGGCTGCGCTCGATTTCGCAGAAGTATTAGCACTCTCTGCTTTTACTTCGATCGTCTTCGCCGAACCCGCGCCTTCGCCGCTTATTTCAATGCGGCGCGCCTTCGTTTCCTCACGCTTCGGCAAGGTCACGCGCAACACGCCGTTTTTGTATTCGGCCGTTGCTCCTTCTGCTGAAACCGTTTGCGGCAGAGTGAAGGAACGCGTGAACGATCCGTAAGAGCGTTCAACGCGGTGATAGTTATCGGTGTCTTCTTTCTTTTCGAACTGTCGCTCACCCCGCAAGGTGATCACGTTGTTTTCAACTGACAACTCAAAGTCTTCCCGTTTCATTCCGGGCAATTCGGCCTCGAGCACAATATGGTCTTTGTTCTCGTAAATATCGACACTAGGGTTCCAAGCGCCGCGGCCGATGCCTTCTTCGCCGAAGCCCCGGGTCAGGTTAGTGGAAAACAATCGATTCACTTCTTCCTGCAGTGTGCGTAGATCGCGGAAAGGGTCATAGCGAACTATGCTCATAACAATTTCTCCTCCTTAGTTTACTTCACACTCAAAGGCTAAATATTTGTTGGGACGCCTTGTGAGCGTGTGGCAATAATAAAGATTGAGTCTGATTCTGTCAAGTTGCCAAAAAGCGGAGAAACGCTTAACAAAATCGCCGAAAATTACGGGTTGAAGGGGAATATTTAAGAGAGGAATTGGGACTTTTCCGCGGCTAGTTCAGGCCGAAGAAACGCTTAATGGCCGAAAGTAAGCCGGCGGATTCATCTCCATCGACGGCCCCAATGTCTTCGCTCGCGGCCAACGCCTGGCGGCGTTCGGTAATGATGTGACTGAGCGACTCAACCAGATCTGGGTTGGCATCGAAAACCAGCTTCATTGCCTGATGCCCAATCTCCAAAACTTCGGTTTCCTCAAGCGCGACTATGTTGGCAGTCCTGGGTTCGCCGGTAAACAAAGCCATCTCGCCGAAGAATGCTCCTTCGCTGAGCGTGGCCACGGTACGCGGTCGGCCATTTTCATTCAATTGAACAGCGACGCGCCCATTATGGACCACGAACATTGAGGAACCAGGATCGCCGGCGCGGATCACTGACTCTCCCGGCGCAAAGATGTGGCTGGTAGCCGCCTGCGCCAACATAGTAGTTTCCTCGGTAGAGAGCGGCGCAAAAATATCTACCGCCGCCAGACGTTCTACGATCGGAGCGGCGTCTCCCTCGCCTGCGCCAGACTTTGGTTTGCGCTCCACCAGCAGAGTGCGCGTCGGATAGGCGAAGGTGAGATCGTTGCGACGGAACGCGTACCAAATCCGTTGCCGTACCAGCGCGTCCGTATCGTGGTGTTTCGCGTAATCCTCGGGCCAGTATTTCACTTCATACTCAACCGAGCTGTCGCCAAGGTTTCTCACACGCACAACTGGCGTGATTTTCTGCGAAACATTATCAGCTTCGCGCACCGCTTCTCTCACTACGTGGATTGTCTTCGCTGGTGAATCGGAAAAGAGCGTATTAAAGAAGACAATACGCGCATTCAGGTTGTCGCGAGGGCAAACCTCGATCGGCTCTTTCGCAGCCGTGCTATTGCTGATGAGCACGACATGGTTACTGAAAGTACGAATCTTGATCGCGCGCCAGGTGATCTCTTCAACCACGCCCTGATGTCTTAGCGCACCGACGGTGATGACATCGCCAACCTGGAAAGGCCGATCTGCTTGCAGCGAAATACCCGCAAAGAAATTCCCGAGTGTATCCTGCAAGGCCAGACCGAGGATGACGCCGAAGATAGCTGAGGTGGTGAAAAGCGCGCCCAGATTAACGCCGGGAAATATCCAGGTAAAGATAAGAAAAAATAATGCAGTGAAGGCAATGATTGAGAAAACGTTTCGCACCAGCGTGGGCGCCTCGAACCCGCGCCGGAAGCGAAATGCCAAACCGAAAATAAGCGTGTTGAGCGCACGTACAAGCAGGTAGGCAAGGATTGCCAGCAAAACTAGTTGCAGCGCGCCGACCATCGTGTCGGCTTTCGAGGCCAGCCCGCCCATCTGCGCTCTGAGCAATTCACGAAGTTGACGGTCAAAGTGGATGACAAGATAGAGCGCTAGCAGGCTGATGGCGGTCGCCATGAAGAAAAGAGCGAATTTGTTTTTGGCTTGGGGCTTCACGATATTGCTGGTGCTGTCGGCAAGTGCGATAGGACTTGGTGGCCTATTCTTTTATCACTGATTTCCTGGCTTGGCGAGAAAGATTTGCGCTGTAGCAACCAGCGCAGGTTACGTCTCAAACCGCAAAAAAACTCGGAAAGACCATAGCCAGAATCAACAATAGAGATAAGGCTGTAACAACGATCACGGTCAGCCAGGCGCCGAAGTTATACAGCCGCCCATTGACGTAAGCGCCCATCAGGTCGCGATCGTTGACCAGGCGCATGACCGCGAAAAGGATGACCGGCAAAAGCAGTCCATTGATAACCTGAGTAACAAGCAATACGCGAATCAGGGGCAGGTTGGGAATAACGGCAATCGCTGCGCCGACGGCTACAAGAAAGGTGAACACGCCAAGGAAAATTGGCGCCTCGCGAAAACTTCGCGAGACCCCTTTTTCAAAACCCAATGCTTCACTAATCGAGTAGGCGGTGGCGAGCGGCAATACGCCGGCGGCGAGCATCGACGCTCCAAACAGACCAACTGCGAACAACTTTTCTGCATACGGGCCGGCCAACGGCTTCAATGCTCGCGCAGCATCGGCCGCTGTTTCGATGCGCAAGCCAAATTTATGAAGCGTGGCTCCGGTCGAGACCACAATAAAGAAGACAACCAGCATCGCGAAAATTGTTCCCACCCAGACGTCAGCTTTTGTTTTCCGATACTCCTCAGGTGTTACGCCCTTTTCAACAACCGACGATTGAACGTAGACCTGCATGTAGGGCGATATCGTAGTTCCAATAACTGCAACGATAGTGAAAAGATAAGCCGCTCCTAGACTGAAGGTTGGTTTTACAAAACCAACTGCAACCGCACTCCAATCGGGGCGCGCCATGAAAGCCGAAACGATGTAGCCTAAAAAAACCAAAGACATTAAGAGAAACGCTCGCTCAACGCGCTGATACGAACCCTTCACCACCAGCCACCAAATGCTGATCGCGGACAAGGGAACGGAGATGAAGCGCGGCACGCCGAACAGTTCTGTGGCGGCAGCAATACCAACAAACTCCGAAACCGTTACGCCGCCGTTAGCGATCAACAGCGCCAGCATAATGAACGCGGTCCAGCGCACGCCGAAGCGCTCGCGCACCAGATCGGCAAGCCCTTTGCCGGTGACTGCGCCCATGCGAGCGCACATCTCCTGAACAATGCCCAGGCCTATTGTTATGGGAATGAGGATCCAGAGTAGCTGGTAACCGTGTTCAGCGCCGACTGAAGCGAAGGTTGCGATGCCGCCGGCATCATTGCCGGCGCTGGCAGCGATCATGCCTGGTCCAAGCAACGCCAGGAACGCGAGCAGTCTGCTGCGTCGCGCAACAGTGTGGCCCACACCGCGAGCACCACGACGCAGCAAGCGTCGTCCCGCAGCCCGTACTGCTGCTCGTGATTCTGCCACTTGGAGGTTCTCCGTCAGTCATCGAGTGAGTTTCAAATCGATTTACCAATCTGAGATCTGACATCTCAAATTTGAGATCTCAAATCTCAAAAACAGCCGCGGATTAACGCGGGTCAGTACCAGCTGCGGTAGCGGCTGGGTCCGCCGAACGTTACCCGCCCGCTACCGCAGGCGGTACCGACAATCTGATCTGCGTCATCCGCGTAAATCCGCGGCCCAAATTATCCCAACAGTCTCGGCAGCCGCTGTCGCCAATCTTTCGGCAGCAGGATTTCCATCGCGTCGTCCACAGTTATGATCCCCAGAATGTCGCCTGCCTCATCAACCACCGGCAGCGCAAGCAAATTATATTCGGCTATTCGGTGCGCGACGTCTTCGGCCGATTCATCCGCATTTGCCATTTGAAACTCGGTGCGCATGACGTTGGCCAGCGGTACTGAAGGATCGGCAAGAATCAAACTGCGCAATGCGATTACACCTTCGAGTTGCCACAAACCTTCTTTCGCGACCACGTACAGGTAATAGATCATGTTTGGCGTTTCCGCCATCTCGCGCAAGCGCGCCAGCGCTTCGCCGACAGTCAGTTCGCGTGGCAGCGTCACGAATTCCGTAGTCATCAAACCGCCCGCCGTATCATCCGCATAAGGCAATAGCTCGGCTACTTCGGCTTGCTCCTCATCTTCCATCAGGCCGAGCAACTCTTCGGCTTTCTCTTCAGGTAAATCGCCCAACACATCCGCAGCTTCGTCAGGCGACATCCACTCGAGAATATCTGCGGCGCGTTCCTCGTCCATGTCGCCCAGGATTCGCGCTTGCCGTTCCGACGGCATCTCTTCCAGCGTCTCGGCGGCGGTCTCATCATCCAACGATTCGACGACTTCGGAACCGTGGTGATAGGAAAGCGCTTCTGCCAGCCGCGCAATTTCCACTGGATGCAGGCGCGCAAGTTTACCGCTCGCAGACTTCAATTGGACCGTCGCCGCGTCGGTGGCGAGGTAGCCAACGTCGGACCAGTCGATAACTTCAACTGGTTTTCTCGTGCCCAGAAAATTCGCGGGCGCCAGCCGTCGCCACAGTCCCTGCAAGCTGACATCCGCGCCCGTCACTCGCCAGTCGCCGGCCGCTTCAATTATTTGCACATCGTTAACGCGCACAACGCGCTTACCATCCACATCGATCAATTGCTTATCGAGCACGTCACGCGCGAGTAAAACTTCACTATCGCGACGCAGGAAGGGACGCAGATCCAGGATGTCTGAATTCAGTCGCACTCCCTGTTCGTCAAAATTCGTGATGCGCCAGCGCGGCACAAAAAAATCGCGACGTCGATAACGAGCGACGAGCCCGATGACTGGTGGATGATCCTCTTCGCCCAAACGCACGATGACGTCTTTGACGGTGGCTACACGTTCGCCTTCCAGATCGCGTACCGGGCGACCCAACACTTGCGACAAATAAAGCATGATTGATTTAGCCGCGGACGCCGCGGCGCGCGGGCATCATAGCATGAGCAATTGTGACGAGCAGAAGCGTTTGCAGCTACCGAGTAAACCCGTTAGTGAGGTATCACCTGCGGTATTGACTCTGAACCCGAGCCAACTGAGTACGCGCGGCCTTGAGCGCTGCATCGTGCTTTGCATAGAGATCTTTGCGATGGACCATCACCAGCTGATCGGGCTGGATACCATTTCCCTCGAGGCGCTCACCGGCCGATGTTTGGTAATCCATTTCGCTGACATCCAACACGCCGCCGTCCGGCAAGATATGGCGCGTGCGAATCGCCAACACGCAGCCGCAAGTTTGGGTGCCGATGATTGTCGCGTGCCTGGCTTTTCGCAAAGCTGCAACAAAGATTTCCGCAGCGCTCGAGGTGCGCTCGCTGGTCAACACGATGATTGGAACGCGCAGTGCCAGCGGTGAGGTGGTGAGCAATGATTGAAAACTCGTTGAGATGTTGAATCCAGCGCCGGAGCGGTCGGTAAATTCGCCCAAATCGACTCCCGCTCCCAGAAAGAGTGAGGCCACTTCAGCCATCGCTTCCGCATCGCCGCCGCCATTGTTACGCAAGTCGATGACGATACCTCGCGCTCCCTTTAGCTTTTCTTGCAACACTCGGGCGAAGTCAACCGCGATGGGTTTTGTGAACACATCGATCTCAATACGGAGGTATTCGCCGCTTTCCCGCTCGACACTTAGATTCAGTTCTCGTTGTTGCCAGTAACGATCGAAACGAGCATGCCTCTCCCGGCCGTGCCTATCTTTCCAACCCAATTCCACAGATGTGCCGGCGGTTCCTTCAAAGATCATTGTAAAGGCGCGCGCGCTCTCCGCCACTGTTGCAGTGGTGCTCGCCAGTCGCTGGTTTACAAACGAGATCGCTGGTTGGCCATCAACCGAATGGACAATATCTCCCGGACGAATGCCCGCGCGTGCCGGACCTGAATTCGGCTGGACCTTCACTACCGTGGCAAGTCCATCGATCTCCTTGATTCCGAGGCCGATCGTCACAAACCGCGGATGCCACCAATCAAATTTTTCGTCTGGTGAAAAAATTCGCGTGTGCGGATCGCTTAAGGTGCCGATCATGCGACGCAACAATGCGTACAACTCACGGCTCGACGCTGCTTCCGCTGCCAGGTTGCGAAAGGCCGCTCGTTGCGCGTCCCAATCAAGACCGTGAAATGCGCGATCGTAGTAGCGTTCGTTAATGGTGGACCATGCGTCATCGAAAACCGCCAGACGGCCGGCGCGCGTGGCTGTGGAGATTGCTTCGAATTCAGGTTGTTCGGCTGCTGCCCCGCTGAGCGGGCGAATCCCAGGATTTGAATAAAGCGATAAGAGAAGCGCCGCAATCAAGCATGCTCGCAACTTCGCTTTGGATTTTTTGAGTGCTAAAGGTTTCATTCTCGCGATTTGGACAGGCAAGAATGCCTGTCCTACTTTGGGGGCTTACGAAAGTTATAGCGCAAGAGTACGCGCATTGGGACCGCAACTCCTTCGCGCATTGCCGGAAAGAAATGCAACCTATGAATTGTCTCGAGCGTCGCCTGGTCCAAACCAAAACCTGCCCAACGCACAACTTCAGCGCGGGTAACTTCACCGTCGCTATCCAGGTCGACCAGCACATCTACCACTGCTTCAGCTTCGGCCGCCGCCGCCGTCTCGGGATAACCGGGCACCAGGTGACGATAAGGTTTCGGCAATCGCAGTCCTGCGGCTTCAGCGATTTTGGCATCGTCGGGGGCCTCTTCGATTACCGGGATCTGGCTGTCAACTATGATTGCGCGCTCAGCGCGTTCATCCTGCTCAGCCTTTTGCGTTGAACCGACCATTCGATTTCTCAGGTTCTGGCTCGATAAATCGTTCAGCAATGAATGTTCAGCAGCGGCTGCCGTCGCAGCCCGAAAATTCGGACGTTCCCAGTTTATGAGCCGGCCGGTGCGGGCGCTCACCAAAAAAATGGATGCGTACGACTCGAAATAAACTGGCCCAGTGGACGGCGAGCGACGCAGTGTTTGCGCGTCGCCCAATATGAAAAAGTCGCAGCCAAGCGCCGCACCCAAATTACGCGCCTCAGCGAGCGATAGGTTTAGCGAGACGGAGTAACCCGCACCGCGAGCAGCCGCGCGAGCCTGATCGCGATCCAGAACCTCGATCGTATCTGCCTGTTTTAGATTGATTGAAAACTTTTCGACGGCGACACGTGCCATTGCGTTCTCGCCAAAGTCGAGCACGGCAATTGAAGAGCGCCGCGCCGGCGTTGGTGCGGCAGTATGCGGCAGACTCGCCATTAGAAATAGCGCGACTGCTATCAACAGCTGCGCAATATCACGGCCGGCGACCAGACTCTTTCGTTCGTTAAAGTTGAACGGCATTCAATTGAAGCTGGGAGATAGAGCGGTAACGAGTTTAAAGATTTAACGGGAGCGCTAATCATCTTTCCAGAGGTGCTGCGACGGCACGCGCAAGGCACGGTTGAATTTGCTCGATGAGTTTTCCCACGCGATGGTGGCTGTCAGTTCCGCGATTGCATCATCGCTGTAATAGGTGCGCAGGCGCGCGAAAAGATCGTCGCTGACGTCCCGTCCGGTGATTGTCATGCTTTCCGCGTACTCAAGGGCAACACGTTCGGCCGAATCGTACAGCGCGCTAGTCGCATAATTTGCCAGCGCTTCAATCTTTTCATCCGAAACTCCCAGCTTGCTGCTCACGGCAGCATTGATGTCCTGTCAAAACTCGCAGCCGTTTATTGCCGCCACTCGCCGATTAATCAACGCCCGCAAACGCGCGTCAATCAGTCCCGACGACTCAATGCCAGTCCACATGGCGCGCGCGCCGCGAAAAATTGCGGGACATCTCGCATAGAGCAGGTGATTGAGCAGCGGCGCGCCCCACGTTTTCTCCTGTGCCGCCACCACGTCCTTTATATATCGTTCGGCTTGCTCGAGGTTCGCCTCCGCTATCCTGGCCATTGTGAGTTAATCTCCGTTCGCGCTTGCTTGACCTCCAACTGCCGAGTGTTCTTTCGGTGTCGTGTCATGGTAGAGCCGATAAACTTCCTCTTTCACTTCCGCGGGGAAACAAACGCGGTGCAGTTCATATCCGCGTTGCAGTCCGCGCACTACGTCGCTCACCTCGCTGATCTCGCGAATGCGCGGCCGGGCGTAGCCGTCCTCAACGTAAATACGGCTCTTCGGTTCTTCGTCCTGGGGCGTGTAATAGTTGTAGTACGGAACGTCGCTGGCCCGATCTTCGATGAAATAGTACTCCGGATCATAACCAGCCTTAGCGACGCAAGCGCGCGCTGCAGTCAAAAAATCGGGGCGCTCGGAAACGGGCATGTCGAGATCGATTGCTTTGAACAGGCGGCGCGCAACAAAGCGCCGGCTTAGATCGGAAAGAACCTCATCCTCAGAACGTTGCCACTGCTTTACGTGAAACAGAACGTCTGAATCGTCAACTTCAAGATGCTCGGTGATTGTCAGGGGTTTCTTTCGCAGCACCTTTTCAAAGGCAGTACCGGGCGCATGCCAGACGGGCTTATGGTTTTCCAATAGCGCAAGCGCTCGCCGTAGGATCGAGCGCAGCACCGCTTCGGCCGAGCGCAGCGCGCGATGGAAATAAACCTGCCTAAACATGTAGTAACGCGCCTGTAAATACTCTTCAACCGCGTAAAGACCGCGCGCCGCCACGTAAATGCGATCACCCTCTTCATCTATCGCTAAGGCGTTAATGATCCATTCCAGGTCGTAAATTCCATACTTTGCGCCAGTCATTAACGAATCGCGCAACAGGTAATCCATGCGATCAACGTCAAGCTGCGAAGACACGAGTTGGGCTAAAGCGGCCGGTTGAAACTTGCCTTCAATGATTGCTGCAACCTTCGCCGGTAGGTCAGCAGAATGTGAACGCAGGCGCTGACCGACTTCCGTTTCCTCGCTGAGCAGGACTTCGACGGTCCATTTCTCGTGATGAAAGCCGAGAACTTTTTCCATCACGTGCGAAAACGATCCGTGGCCTACATCGTGAAGCAGCGCTGCGGCGCGCGCGGCCGCGCGATCCTGTTTATCGATAAGGTGCTTTTCCCCAAGGCGGTCCAGCACGCGACTCATCAAATGAAACGCCCCGAGCGAATGTGTAAAACGAGAATGTTCGGCGCCTTGATAAGTGTAGAGTCCGAGGCCCAGTTGCTTGATACGGCGTAGTCGTTGGAACTCAGGCGTGTCGATCAAATGCATGATCAGCGTGCCTTCGTCATTATCTGTACGCAGGCGAATGATGTTGTGAACCGGGTCGCGATAAATTCGTTCCGACAAAAAAATCCCTTCAGGCGGCGTAGAGTTTGATCGAAAGTTTAGCACGGCGGAGCAGTGTCAGTCGGGTGGCTATCGCAGACTGTGATTAAACCAAACTCAGAAAGCGACAACACTCAGGGCCGACCGTTTGTCCGCGGCTGTCTGAAACTAATTATCGAATCCGTCCTCTCACAAATCGACCCTTGGTCGCAGAGGTCCTTACCGTCACAAAAAGGCGACCGCGGAACCGGGGAAGCGCCGTCCTTTAGGTTCGGATTTGGAATCCAATTTTCTGAATTCTATTGGCGAACTTGGATTAAATTGGCCGGTGCCGCCAACGGCCAAAATGGGCCTAAACCCTTTTTATTAGGGCGGTTACCCGGATTAACTGGGAAGTGCTTTGGAGGCGACGGACTATGGGAATACAAGTTGCTATTCGAAATGCGCAATTTCGAACCATGAAGACTCGAAACCCACGAAGGTTCTGATAACTACAAAAATAGGAGATCCACTTATGCAAAGTTCTCGCAAAATAGCACAGGTTCTAGGCGCGCTTTTATTCGCCCTAGCTTGTGTGTTTTCTGCGCACGCCCAGCTTACAACGGGCAACGTGCGAGGCGTGGTCACCGACGCGAATGGTGCAATTGTGCCGGGCGCTAAAGTGACAATTACCAAAAAATCAACTGGTGTCTCCAGCACTACCCAAAGCTCGGGCACCGGTTCATTTGAATTTAGCAACCTGCTCGTTGGTGATGACTATACGGTTACGGTTGAAGCCGCTAACTTCAAGTCTTTGTCCCTTACGGACGTAAAAGTGCAGTTGAACCAGGCAACGGATCTTGCGGCCACGCTGGCTGCTGGGGCGGTATCTGAAACCGTTACCGTTACAGCTGGTGGTACTGAGCTTGTTGATACGAGCACGTCCAATCTGTCCAAGAACTTCAGCTCGCGACAGGTCGCCGACCTCGCCCAAACTAGTGCGGGGTATTCGGGTGTGAACAACCTCGCGCTCATCGCCCCGGGTGTTACCAGCTCGGGGGGCATCGGCGTCGGCACTGGCGGCTCAGTCGGAGGTCAGCGCCCACGCGACAACAATTTCATGATCGACGGCGTGGACAATAACGACAAGGGGGTGACCGGCCCGCAGAGCTACGTCTCGCCAGAGGAAGTTGCCGAGTTCTCGCTCGTCCAGAACCAGTTTTCGGCCGAGTATGCTCGCTCCAACGGAGGTCAGTTCATCACGATTACCAAAACTGGTACGAACGACTTCCATGGCACGTTCCACGCAGGTTTTAAGAATCGTTACTTCAACGCGCTCGACGAACTTCAGAAGCTTGCCCACGTCACGCGCAACAAGGCGGACGGCGATTTGTTCATGCCGCGCTCCGACTCCTTCCGCGGTGGGTTTAACATGGGCGGGCCGGTCTTCTTTCCGCGCTTAGGTGAGGGTGGTCCGAGCCTCTGGAAGCTGCGAAACAAGCTTTTCTTCTTTACTGCGTACGAAAGACTGCAGAGCGGAAGTGCGGTGGGATCGCCCGGGATCGTGACACCAACAGCTTCCGGCTTCGCGACGCTCTCCGCTCTTTCTGGCGTGTCCGCGACGAACCTTGCTGTGCTGAAGCAGTTTCTAACCTTCAATCCGTCCAAGACCGACACAGTCGATGCCTGTACATTAAATGTCCCTCAGGGCGACTGTCCCACGGCAAACATAATCCCTGTGGACGTAGGCACGGTGAACATCCCTTCGCCGAACTTCTTCAAGCAAAACCATGCGGTTATTAACCTGGACTATAACCAGAACCAGGACACCCAGCACCACTGGCGTTTCCTGATGACCAACGGTTCAGACATTGATACTTCCGCGAGTCTGCCCATTTTCTTTGCTCCGGTACCGTCGAAGCAACGTCTCTTCTCCTATACGCTGATTCACAACTTCAGCCAAAATCTAATCAATGAGACGCGCCTCGCGTTTCGCCGTTCGTCGCAGAGCTTCCCGGTGCCGGATTTAAGATTCCCTGGCCTCGATTCCTTCCCGAATTTTGAGCTAGACGACTTCGGAATAAGTCTCGGGCCATCTGGGAACGCGCCGCAGTCCTCCATTGAAAACAACTATCAAGTCGTCAACAATGTGACTTGGATTGCGGGCAGCCACTCGTTCAAGTTTGGTGGCGACTTCCGCAAGCTCATCTCGCCGCAGCGCTTCATTCAGCGCGAGCGTGGTGATTATGAATACCTGGCGACCAGCGACTACCTGCGCGATTTCAGTCCTGAATTTGGCGAGCGCAACGTCGGTGGCAATACTTACTACGGTGATCAGAAGATCCTGTATGCCTTT
The DNA here is from genome assembly GCA_040003695.1 of bacterium. Taxonomy (GTDB): domain Bacteria; phylum Acidobacteriota; class Blastocatellia; order Pyrinomonadales; family Pyrinomonadaceae; genus PSRF01. Next base: position 1,278 of record JBDUCB010000401.1, on the reverse strand, counting down.
GTCCAGGACGATTGGCGCATGCGCCCCAACTTCACTGTCAACATGGGAGTGAGCTACTCCTATCAGGAGGTGACACAGGGCGTTAAGTTCCAGGCAGCGAATGCCCTTGCTTCGGTGCCGGGTCTAATCGAGTTCAGAGCGCCGAAGACGCAGACGAAAAATTTCGGCCCCAGGATCGGCTTTGCCTGGGCGCCTGATTACAAAGGTGGAATGCTTGGTCGCCTCTTCGGCGAAGGCGGCAAGAGCTCTATTCGCGCCGGTTTCTCGATGGGTTACGACTACATCTTTGATAACCTGGGCATCCTGTCCAATCCGCCCCAGGCGCAGCAAACGGTTGACGTTGCTGGAGGTACCGGTGTTGCAGCTCCTTGCTGTCCCGGAACAGGCTTCCTGGCCAACGGTGGCATCTCGCCAATCCCGGCTGCAGGAGCAGGACTGACGGACCCCGTAGCGTTGCGTCTCGTAACCGGGTCGTTCATTCCTGATCAGGAAGTGCCCTATTCGCTCACGTGGACGGGCAGCTTCCAGCGTCAAGTCGGCCAGGACTGGTCGTTCGAACTGCGCTACCTGGGCTCGAGAGGTGTCCATCTGATAACGCAGAACCGCCTCAATCGCCAAGCTAGAGTGTCGCCGGAGGACGGCCGTCCCGGCCTGCCAACATACGTAACCGGCGCGCCGACACAGGCGCAGATTGACGCGTTGCCGGCGGGCACTTTGACGCTGGCCAACATCAACGCGCGCTCTAATTTCGTGCCGAGATACGCAGCGGCCGGCTTTACTGGCGCCAACCTCGTAGCGTTCATCTCAAACGGTAATTCGACCTACCATGGCGCGTCGGCGCAGGTCACCAAGCGTTTTACAAACGGCTTCCAGATGACCAGCGCCTACACGTGGAGCCACCTGATCGACGACACGACGGCCGAAGTTTTCTCCACGGTGCTTTCGCCGCGCCGCGTGGAAGATTTCCAGAACCTACGGCGCGAGCGCGCTACTTCGGGTCTGGATCACCGGCACCGCTTCGTGGCTTCGTCGATCTACGAGCTGCCCTGGTTCAAAAACAGCACCGGGCTTACCGGAACGCTGCTTGGTGGCTTTAGCATTACGGGCACCTATACAGCAGAGTCTGGCGAGAGGATTACCATCCGTAGCGGTAATGATGCCAACCGCAATGGCGACAGCGCTGGCGACCGCGGCATTCTGAACCAAAGTGGCAGGGAAGGCGTTGGCAGTACGGTGGTTGCGCATAAGTATTTGACCTCCGGGTTACATCTTGGCGAA
>JBDUCB010000174.1:0-5044 GCA_040003695.1 bacterium | reverse complement strand
AAAGAAGATAAGCAGCGGCGGGATCGAGTGTGGTGCCGATCATTACCGACGTCTGGCGCGCGCGCTCGATGAATTCGCGGTTGCCGGTCAACGCGCCCGCAGTGAGATCCGAGTGACCGCCAAGATATTTCGTGGCGCTGTGCATCACCGCATCGATGCCATGTTCAATTGGTCGCTGCAAAACAGGCGACGCAAAAGTGTTGTCGACTACTGAAAAAAGTTTCGCTTGGCGACAAACGTCCGCCACCAACTCTAAATCGACGATGCGATTTAGAGGATTCGCAGGAGTCTCGAACCAGAAAACCTTTGAGCGTTTACTAGCGATTTCGGCAAGGTTCGGAATTTCTTCAAGCGAAATAAAGCGCGTGATAACTCCCATGCGGCTGAAAACTTTTGTGAGCACTTTTACTGTGCCGCCGTAAACCGAGTCGCAGGCAATCACTTCATCGCCGGCTTGGCACAGCGTCGCCAGCGCGCAGAAGGTTGCCGCTGAACCGGACGATGTGACCAGCGCCGCTTCAGCGCCTTCGAGCCCAGCAATTTTTCTTTCCGCCTCGGCAACGGTTGGGTTAGCGTAACGAGAATAAAAGTAGGCTTCAGTTAACTCGCCGCGTGCGTAGCGGCGCATTTGATCGAAATTCTCAAAAGCAAAGGTGGCGGTGTGAAAGACGGGAGAGACGACTGCACCGTGCGGCTGTTCGTCAGTTCGTTCGCCACCATGGACCGCCAGCGTTGCCTGAGAGAGTTTGGTTTCCGCCGTGGAATTGTTTGCAGTCATGCAGTGCAGCTCGTCGCGAAAGTTGGATTAGCGCGGCCAGCTTAACAAATCCGGCGGACGGAAAACAGAACAACGCTGCAATCACACAACATCGCTCCTTAAAACTTACAGCCGGGCGATGGCTTTCTTCGCAAGCCTTTTGGATTTGTTTATTTTGCTTGACTGATCGCCTGAGCCGCCAATGCTGATGCGAACGTAGGCATTTCCTTTTAGGACATAGAGCGCACCGCCGACTCGACTTCCTACCCAAAAGGCGTCGTCCCCAACGCCTGACACTGCTAGCGGTGGAGTTGATTCTTCTTCCTCTTCGCCTCGTCGTTCGCCCTTTTTCTCTTTATTGGAATCTTTCTTATCTCGATCGCGATCACGGTCGCGGTCCTCGTCCCGAGCCTCGCCCTTTTGAAACGTTTCGCGCCAAAACTCTTTTGGATCCTTCGCGTCGGCGCCATCGCCTTTTTGTGCTACCAGGAGGCTGATGGAATTCGAAAAAGTCGGCAACGTAAAGAAGCATTGCGAGATTTGCAGACCGCCACCCGCTTGTCCACTCAACTTCGTTTCCTTCACCGCTTCACCCTGGACAGCTTCAATTTCTTTGCCGTTCAGCATAGCGCAGGCATCAACTTTAGGTTTCACGACTGTGGCAACCTGAGCAGCTGAAGGTGAACCTGACTGGACCGGGTTGGTTGACGTGGTGCTGGTGTCCGATGTGCCGGCTGAAGTATTGGCGGGCGCTGTAGGGGTAGTCGAAGTCTTGCAGGCGCTAGTCGCAATGAACAAGACACAAAGAAAAAGCACAGACGCAAGACGCATGAGAACGCTCCTTCAACCGGAAGATTAGATTTATGAGCAGGCGAATTCTTGCATGGCGGCATGCTCATCGCAAGCCGCAATGGTCCTATCCTGCATGTTCTATTAATACCAGGCACGCCTTGAGAAAAACTCGAGCCTGGTTGAGTAAGCGTGGGTTTATGAACGCTGCAAAAGCAAAAGGCCACAGACTGTGGCCGTTAAACTATCCGACCCCGGAGTTAGGAAAACTTGACTACAATGCCGACACTTCGTTGACCTTGTTGAAGTCTCTATAGAGCTCGTTATATTCGCGTAGCCGGTGTTCGATGAGACGTGGCAATTCCTCTACCTCGTTAACATTGATTATGGCATTGACGTTGTTCAGAAAAGCCGCGTGCGGATCTAGGGTGCGCAGGGAAGGCGAAACTAAAACAAAAAAGATTCGACGCCGCTGTGCCGGTCGCAGAATGCTGATCTCACGCGTCACAAAAACGGTTCCCTGCTCAACCGGATCGAAGCCTGAATCAAGGACCACTACGTCTACCTGGTTTTCCCGCATCCGTTCGATTGCCTGACGCGTATCCTGCGCCACGAACACTTTGTAACAATTTGCAGCCAGCGCGCGGGCTATCTTTTCGCGGTTCTCTTCGAGCCCACAAACTAACGCTTTCCGCGGATTCCACGATGGCCTGGCGCCTTCCGGATCATGACCATTAGGTACTGATTGGCCGGCGAGCTTGGATAACAATTCTACCAACATATCGGCCGCCGAGATTGCCGGCTTGGTTTCTTTGTTGCTGCCGTCAACTTCAAACAGGGGCGCCGGATTAGGTTGTTCAAAACGCGGATTGCCCGTGGCGGGCGAATCCCCGACAGTGACGGCGCTTTGCTCCAAGGCTGGACTGGGCGCCGCGAACTCAACGCTGCTGTTACATTTTGGGCAACGAATGCTGAAAGAGCCGGTCGGCACTTTCGTTTCATCAACCTGCAATCGTGAAGAGCATTTCTGGCAAACGATAATCATAACGTCAAGTGTGGTCCTGGGGTTTTTAGCGAGCGGATTTATTCGATCATGTTGAGCATCGATCCACTCTCGGAGATGGCATTCAAAGGCATCGCTCCACCACCGCGTTGCATGAATTCCTCTGCAGCCGTTACACCTTTGAGTGAGAGCAGCAGATTGTTTTGATTCGTTGCGAAGGCCAGGCCATCTTCCAGGCTAACGCGACCAGTTTCGATCATGTATTTGATAACCGTGTCAAAGTCCTGCATGCCATCAAGTTTTCCGTCTCGCATTGCATCTAACAATGACTTGCCATCAGCTTCGCCTGTTTCGATGTATTCACGCGTGCGCGGACTCGAGCGGAGAATCTCAACCGCAGCGATGCGACCGCGCCGGTCGGCACGGGGAACAAGGCGCTGTGAAATGATATAGCGAAAAGTTTGGGCCAGACGCGTGCGAATTACCGCCTCTTCGTTCTTCGGGTAAAGACCGATGATGCGGTCAACTGTCTTCGAGGCGTCTATTGTGTGCAAAGTCGACAGCACGAGGTGACCGGTTTCAGCAGCTTCCAACGCGATCTCAGTGGTCTCAAAGTCGCGCATTTCACCGATGAGAATTACTTTCGGCGCCTGGCGCAAAGTTGCGCGCAATGCTGAAGGAAAGTCGCGCGTGTCATGACCGACTTCGCGCTGATTAATAGTTGAACTCTTGTGAGAGTGGAGATACTCGATTGGATCTTCGATCGTTACCACGTGGTAATGCTTCTTTTCGTTGATGAGGTCGATAATTGCAGCCTGAGTAGAACTCTTTCCCGAACCCGTCGGTCCGGTCATCAATACCAACCCATTTCTCAATTCGGCAATCTCGGCCAGTTGGTCGGGAAGACCGAGCGACTTGATCGTCGGTATGTCGGTGGGAATCACGCGCATGACAATTGAATATACGCCGCGTTGTTGAAAAATATTGACGCGAAAGCGCGCGCGCGAGGGAAGCGAGTAGCTAAGATCGGCAGTGCCGGTGCGCGCTAATCGCTCGGCGGCGTCCGGGTTCCCGTGCATCAGCGACATCGCGATGATCTCAGTTTGGTAAGGCGTCAGTTTCTGCATCCCCAAAGGCTGCACCGGCGTGAGCTTGCCGTTAACTTCCACTTGCGGAAGTTGGCCGACGGAGAAGTTCAGGTCACTGATCTTTTCTGAGACGAGCAGCATGCGCTCGATGATGGGCGGCAGATCGAAGAAACTCATTTGGTTGTGACCCCGGAAGAAACGTAATGAAACGCGGCGGGCGGGACGCCAGTTAATGGCCCCGTGTTGGCTCGGCAATTCTCGCGCACAACACGGTCAAACGCAAGCAATATCTGTTGTTTCGGCGATTATTGGTTGTTTTGCGAAGAACTTTTGGGCCTAGGCGGCCCAAACACCTCGGATCATCGCGACCGCGTCAGCCCCGGCAGCGACTATGGCATCGCGGTTGACGGCGTTGAGTCCGCCGATGGCCACTAAGGGCACGCCCGGAACTGCGCTCCGAATTGCGGTGAATCCCGCAAGGTGGACTGGAGTATTTGAACTTTCTTTCGTGCTGGTAAGAAAGATTGGACCGATCGCGAGGTAATCAATTGGCAGCTTGGCGGCTTGTTTTGCCTGCGCCAGGTTGTGAGTGGAAAAGCCGATGAGCACATCATTGCCAAGCAGGCGACGGGCTGCTTCGACCGGAAGATCATCCTGACCGAGGTGAACACCATCCGCTTTTAGAGCGAGTGCGATATCAACACGGTCATTGATAATAATCTTTAACCCATAATGTCGCGCTACCGCCATGGCCTGCTCGGCTTCGCGGTAAAACTCGCCTGAAGGAAGGTTCTTTTCACGGAGCTGAACGACAGTCATTCCGCGCTTCGCCAGTTCCGCGACTTGCTCAGCGTGTGACCGTTCGGACAAAACCCGGTCTGTAATCGGATAGATCCGGTTAGGACCTAGAGAATCAAGGAAACCTGAAGTCACGGTCGCGTCAATTCTCCTTAAGTTTCTTTGCGCTTTGGTCGTTCGTTGAACCGCAGTATGCGTTTCCGCAGGCGAATATTCTTTGGCGTCACTTCTACCAATTCATCGTCTCCAATGAATTCGATTGCCTGCTCAAGCGACAATTCTTTCGGCGGCACCAAACGCATCGCTTCGTCCGCGGATGCAGCTCGCATATTTGTCAGCTTCTTTTCCTTAATGGCATTTACGTCGAGATCAACCGTGCGCGCATTCTCGCCAATAACCATTCCCTCGTAGACTTTGGTTCCCGGCCGCACAAAAAGAGTGCCCCGTTCCTGAAGATTGAAGAGTGCGTAGGTCGTTGTCTCGCCGGTGCGATCGGCAACCAGCGAACCCGTAGCACGACCGCGTAGAGCTCCCTGCCAGTCGCCCCATCGCAGGAACATGGTATTGAGAAGACCAGTCCCTTTGGTTTCAGTCAGGAATTCACTGCGA
>JBDUCB010000196.1:0-5044 GCA_040003695.1 bacterium | reverse complement strand
TCCTTCGCGGCTTTCTCCAACTTTTCCCTCGCGACTCCTCGCAATCTTTAATGTGCGTTACACGATGACCGGCAAAGTGAACGTGAACGTGGTGCCATGACCCAATGCCGACTGCACGCTAATCTGTCCGCCATGCGCTTCGACAATTGTTTTCGATATCGCGAGGCCCAAGCCTGCTCCTCCGGTGGGAGCGTCCGGCACCTGAACAAATTTATCGAAGATGTGGGGTAAATACTCCGGCGGGATTCCGTTCCCGGTATCACAAACTGATACCGCGACTTGATGGTCGCGCAGTTCGGCGCTGATCCTAATTTCGCCCTGCCTGGTATAGCGTATCGCGTTGATCACCAGATTGCTGATCACTCGTTCAACTTGCGTCCGGTCGGCGAGCACAGACGGAAGTTGAACCGGAACATCAACCCGTAACTCCAAACCCTTCGCTTCTACTTGAGGGCGTAAGCCTTCAACGGCGCTATTGATCAAATCGCGCGCACGCACGGCTTCCAGTTTCGGCTGGCTCTCACCCGCCTCAAGCTTAGAGAGATCCAGCAAGTCTCGCATGAGCTTATCAAGACGTTCACAATCCTGACGGCAAGCCGCGAGCACTTCTGATTGCTTGTCGGTTAACTCCCCAACGGCGCCTTCGAGCAACAGATGCACGCCCATCTGTACGCTGGTCAGAGGTGTCCGCAACTCATGTGACGCGGTTGCGATGAATTCCGATTTCAGGCGGTCGATCTCACGCAGGTGCGTGATGTCTTCGAGCAGCATCACTGCCCCAAGCAAATGTTTTCCGTTGTCCCGCATCGGGGTAGTCCGCAGTCGAAAGGCCCGCTCTAAACCATCAACCGCCAGCGGCAATACGGAGGCCGCTCCTTCGCCGGCCACGGGACGCTGCGAACTAAGAGCTTCCGCCACGGCCGCAGCGATGCGGCTGTCGCGCGCAATCTCACCAACGTGCTTGCCGCTGTTCTCCTTTTCCGAGCCGAAAATTTCTTGCGCCGCCGAATTGAGTTTTGTCACACACCCTTCGGCATCCGTGACGATCACGGGATCATAGAGAGAGTCTATCGCCGCTTCGGTGGTCTGCTGCGCGACGATCAGTTGCCCCATATCGGAGTTGCGCAGTTGGCGGATGCGTTCAGCCATGCGGTTGAATTCGGTCGCAAGAATGCCCACCTCGTCGCTCGAATTGATCTCTACTTTAGCGTTGAGATCGCCGCCCGCAATTCTGGCAGCGGTTGCAGTCAGTTGGCGCAGCGGATCGACGATGCGGTTGGCAAGGACAAAGGCCAGAGCCAGACCAGCCCCTACGAGCAGGCCGGCCATCAACAGGGTGAGATAAAACCAGCGTCGAGCCACCATGCCTGCGGCCTCCGACTTACCAAGCATTGCGCGCTGATTAAGCTGCAACAGGTGTTCGCAGTCAGCGCGCAGTTTATTAAACTGCGGCTCGATACGTGAGAAATATTCACCCCGCTCGGAAATCTCCTCATCACGATTATTAGACTTTACCGCCGGCACTCCAGCTACCGTTTCGTTCACCCGAGCGAAAAAGGTGTCGTACATACGATAATATTCATCCCGGTCGCGTCGGATCGTTTCGATCACTTCGGGTTCACCGATCTCGGTAATGTTGTTGGCTGCCTTTTGAAAATTGGCGTCGAAGCGCGCGCGATGTTCGCGCAGTTGCGCGGAGGCACGCTCTCGTGCGCCGAGAAGAGCAAAGACCGCAGCCGAGTCCTGGCGCTCAAGACTCTCCTTCATTTCCTGCGCCGCGACTACTGAGTCGTAGTTATTAGCGATGATGCGGCGAGACACACCTCCCATTTCGCGCAAGCGCCACGCGCTCCACCCACCAAGCACAATTATCGCGACGATGAAAACCAGATATCCCGCTAATAATTTCGTGCGCAAGCTCATAACAATACAGAACTCAGAAATCAGAATTCAGAAATCAGAATAGGAAACACTTTTGGCTTGTGACCCCTCTCTCAGGACTAAATTTTGACCATTCATCGCTCTTCTTCTTCTGACTTCTGACTTCTGACTTCTGACTGCTGCCCCAGGGGTACGACTTGTACAGTCGCATCCCGCACTTCGTGGAGAAAGCGATTGATGATCGAGCCGTGCAACAAAATGTCCCACCGCGAGCGCGACGTTTGTCCGAAGACAACGTGCGTGATTCCTTCGCGACGTGCGAAATCAATCAGGGCATCAGCAACTCTAGAAGCTCTTAGCCGCACTACCTTGGCCCCAAGCTGTTCAGCGAACTGTATGTTTTCCTGCAATGCGGCATAGTCGCGCGGATTAATGCGCCCAAGCTCTTCAGCGGGGGTCTCTACATAAACTGCGTACCAATCGCTCGCCAGGGGACCGGCAATACGTGATCCGACACGGAGAAGTTTTTTAGCGCTCCCACGCGAGGCCATACAAACCATCACCTTCTCCGGAATTACCGGCTGCCCCAGTCCTTCACGTTCGCGATAATCGTGCGCTTTCGCCGCCTGATCTGTTGCTACTTGCCTGAGCGCCAGCTCACGTAATGCAGAAAGATTTCCTTTGCGAAAGAAGTTATTCAGCGATTGCTCAATCTTCTCAACACCGTAAATTTTGCCCTGGCGCAACCTGGTTCGCAGGGTGTCGACTGAAACATCGACATTAACGACCTCGTCGGCTCGTCGTAGAAAATAGTCTGGTACAGTTTCGCGAACTCGTACGCCAGTAGTGCGAGCCACCGCGTCATTCAATGATTCGAGATGCTGGATGTTGACGGCGGTAATGACCGAGATACCCGCGTTGAGCAACTCAAGCACGTCTTCATAACGCTTGCGATTCTTCGAGCCGGGGACGTTTGTGTGGGCCAGTTCGTCAACAACGGCAAAGGCTGGCTGTCGGGCAATCACCGCTTCAACGTCCATCTCCTCGAGTACCACGCCGCGATATTCAATGCGTCGCAGTGGGATTTGTTCCAGATCGCCAATCAGCGCCGCAGTCTCGTCGCGCCCATGGGTCTCGATGATTGCTACGACAATGTCAATGCCTTGCCTCCTGAGTTGCTGCACGTCCTCGAGCATTTGGTAGGTCTTGCCCACCCCAGCCGCCGCGCCAATGTAAACACGCAGCCGCGCCTGCCCGCCCTCTTTGAGTTTGGCGAGAAGAGATTCAGGAGATGGTCGGGTGCCGTTCTGGTTCATTGACTAGTCAGTGGTCAGTGGTCAGTGGTCAGTTGCAACGGACAACTGACTACGAACAACTGACAGCCTTATTTCTTCATGGGAAACTTGCTGTCCAAATCCAGATTCAACTCCAGTACATTCACAGTCGGCTCGCCCAGGAAACCGAACTGTCGCCCTTCGCTGTGCGCCGCTACGATGCGACGAACGTCTTCTTCAATAATCCCGCGTTCGAGCGCCACGCGCGATACTTGAAATTCCGCCGACGCCGGTGAGATGTGGGGATCGAGTCCAGAGGCCGAAGCAGTAACAAGGTCGATCGGGATGGCCCTGCCAGGGTTCTCCGCCTGTACCTTCGCGACGTCGGCCTTTACTCGGTCAATCAGTTTCTGACTAGTTGGACCAAGATTTGATCCAGAAGAAGCTCCCGCATCGTAACCGCTAGCGCCCGCGGCTGATGGACGCGATCGAAAATAACCCGGCGATGAAAATGGCTGCCCAATCAGCCGTGAGCCAATATCCCTACCGTCCCCGCTTTTGATCAATGAGCCATTGGCTTGAGTAGGGAAAATGACCTGCGCCAGGCCAGTTACAACCAATGGATAAATCAATCCCAGCAGGATTGTCGTCACAATCGTCATCAGAATTGCGGTAATCAAATTTTTCATTTCGTTTTCTCACTTCGTGTTCGTTCGTGTGATTTAGTGGATCGCTTCGTTGGCTCACAGCAGAGGACGATCCACGCGCATCACACGAACTAACACGAATTAGCAACAAACCGTCGCCGTACAATTGATTACTGACAAATGCCATTTCCTAAGCCAGCCCCATCGCATGAATGATCACGTCAATCAGCTTAATACCGACAAACGGCACTATTAGTCCCCCAAACCCGTATATGACGAGGTTCCGCCTCAATAGCGCCGCCGCTGACATCGGGCGATACTTGACCCCACGCAACGCCAGGGGAATCAGCGCGATGATTACGAGCGCGTTAAAGATGACCGCTGAGAGAATCGCCGATTGCGGCGTCCTGAGACCCATGATGTTCAAAGTATTCAAAACAGGAAACGCCACTGCGAACATCGCTGGAATGATGGCGAAGTATTTCGCCACGTCGTTGGAAATCGAAAAGGTCGTGAGCGCGCCGCGAGTCATCAATAACTGCTTGCCGATTTCTACGATCTCAATCAGCTTGGTCGGGTTCGAATCGAGGTCAACCATGTTGCCGGCCTCTTTCGCGGCCTGCGTTCCGGTGTTCATTGCCACACCAACATCAGCTTGCGCCAGGGCAGGCGCATCGTTCGTCCCGTCGCCGGTCATCGCCACGAGTTTGCCGCCCGCCTGCTCGCGTTTGATGAGCGCCATTTTGTCTTCGGGTGTCGCCTCGGCAAGGAAATCGTCAACCCCTGCCTCACGTGCAATCGAAGCCGCAGTTAAAGGATTGTCGCCAGTAATCATCACGGTGCGGATACCCATCTGGCGCATCTGGTTGAAGCGCTCCGCCATGCCGCCCTTCACCACGTCCTTCAGGTAGATAATGCCGAGCGGGCGCTTATTATCGGCGACGACGAGGGGCGTGCCGCCCAGCTTTGCGATGCGCTCTACGATCTCGCGCAACTCCTTCGGCGCTTGCACTCCTCCGCCAGCGACATATTTTTCAATCGCGTCGACTGCGCCTTTGCGAACTTCGTGGCCCTCGAAGTCAACGCCAGACATGCGTGTCTGGGCGGTGAAAGGAATAAAGGTCGCCAAACCGAGCGCGAATTCTCGACCGCGCAAGTTGTACTTCTCTTTCGCCAGCACCACGATCGACCGCCCTTCGGGAGTCTCGTCTGAAAGCGAAGAAAGCTGGGCCGCGTCAGCCA
>JBDUCB010000375.1:0-5051 GCA_040003695.1 bacterium | reverse complement strand
TCCAAAAAACCTTCAACCAGAATGGCAAAACCCTGGCGCCGAATCTCATCACGCGTCAGGTTTAGTCCAAACAGATTTCGACCTTTCACATAAGCGGCGGTTTCTGGCGAGTTGATGTATTTCGCGTCTTCATCTTTGAGCGTGCGGCCACCAAATGCGATCGGCCGTCCCTGAATATCCATCACTGGAAAAATCAACCGGCCACGAAAGCGATCGTACGAGCCACCCTCTTCCTTTTTGACGACCAGTCCGCTTTTGTCAATTTGTTCCTGGGTCGCACCTTTCTGCCGCAGGTAAATCGAGAGAGCGTCCCAACTGTCGGGCGCGTAACCGAGGCGAAATGTTTTGCGTGTTTCGTCCGTGATTTCACGGCGCTTGAGATAGTCGCGCGCGATCTTTCCTTCCGCGCTTGACTCAAGCTGCTGTTCCCACCACTCGAGCGCCCACTTGTTTAGATCTATGACTTGATCCGATTCCGCCTTCTTTGCTTCGAAGCGGCTATCATCAATCAACTTGGGCAGGGGCATGCCACTTTTGTCGGCAACGATCTTGATCGCTTCCGGAAACGGAACCCGCTCTATCTCCATCACAAAGTTGAAGACCGAGCCGCCCTTGTGACAACCAAAGCAGTAGAAAATCTCTTTCGTGGGACTGACAGAAAAAGATGGTGTCTTCTCTTTGTGGAAAGGACAGCAGGCCATCCAGTTTGCGCCCTTCTTTTTGAGCTGCACGTAATCCTGGATGACGCGGACGATATCTGCCTGACGTTTGAGGTCGTCAATGAATGTTTGGGGGTAGCGCATTACTGTTACTGTCTTAACTCGACTAGCGTGGCGCCGGAACCACCTTGCTCCTGCGGCGCAGCCGTGAAGCGCGCGACGTGCGGATGATCTTTTAGCAGTTCGGTAATCACGCGGCGCAAGGCTCCCGTGCCATGCCCGTGAATTATCCGCACCTGGCTTAAACTTGCAAGTGAAGCTTCGTCCAAAAACTTATCAACCGCATCCACGGCTTCATCTGTTGTTCGACCGATTACGTTGAGCTCTGAGCGGCCGTTTTCCTGCCCTGCCTTCAGCTGCACTTCGATGCCGCGCGACTCACGCAAACTCGCAAACTTCTCCGACTTCGATTTTGCAGGCGCCGACAGCTCAACGCGTTCAAGATTTTCCAGCTTCTCCCGAAAACGAAGCGACTTCACGCGCACTTCCGCCTCGTCACCTTTAAGACTATCCACGATTCCTATCGAACCAAAGGAAAGCAGCTTCACTTTGTCGCCCACCGTAATCTCGGAATGCGCAGCCGGCGTATACTCTTCCTCACCGCTGGGGCCTGCTTCAAACTCTTTCTCTTTCTTGACGACCAGACCATCACGCATAACACGCACGCCGCGCCCGCTGGTGCTGGCAGGCGCAGCAGACGTGGTTTCTCTTTTGCCTCCGGCGCTGGTGACTCGTTGCGCTTCGCGTTTCAGTTCCGATACCCGCCGCTGCGCTTCGCGCTCGACCTTTAAACGCTCCGAGCGGTCCTGAATGGCTGCAACCAATTCGCGTGCTCGCTTTTCGAATTCGCGGACTGTCGTGTTAAGGGATTCTTGAAACAATGCCTGTCGCTCACGTTCTTGACGCTCAGCTTTTTTATCAAGCGAAGCAAATTTTTCAGCCACGGCTGCACGCTCTTCTTCAAGCGCTGCGCGCAAGCCTTCGGCCTCTTCCGCTTCCCGCTTAATGCGGCGCAAGTATTCGACTGCCTGCCGCGTTGAGTCCTTCACCGATTCCAAAGCCAGATCGATGACTTTGTTAGGGATACCGAAACGCCGAGCAATCTCGAGTCCGGAAGACGAGCCGGCAACACCGACAATTAACCGATACGTTGGCTGCAAAGTCTTTTCGTCAAATTCAACGCTCGCATTGAGCACGCCTGCCTCGTTGCCGGCATACATTTTCAACCCATTGTAATGCGTGGTAGCCATGACCTGCGCGCCGCAGGCTTTGCGAAAGTGATCAACGACGGCAACGCCGAGTACTGAGCCTTCTTCGGGGTCAGTTCCGGTTCCGACTTCATCCAATAAAACCAGCGCCGGCGCTTTGCACAATTTGATCATGCGCGAGATGTTCGCAACGTGGGAGGTGAAGGTTGAGAGGTTCGCGGCCAACGATTGATGGTCGCCAATATCGGCAAGCACGGACGCGTAAAACGGCACGTTCGCCTCGCGTGCAGGCACCGGCAAACCGGATAAGGCCATCAACGAAAGCAGACCCGCAGTTTTCAGGACGACTGTTTTGCCACCGGCATTAGCTCCGGAGATGACCATCGTGTTGTTGCTCTCGCCAAGCGAAAACGAAACCGGAACAACCTCTCCGCCAGTGGCGCGTAGGCTTTCTTCGAGCAGTGGATGACGTGCTTCTAAAAGTTCAAGCCGGGTTTGTTCGACAAACTCAAGTTTGTCGAACTTACCGATCTCCGGAATGACGCACGCAAACTTTTGCTGAAAGATTGCTTTGGCATTGATGAAGTCAAGCTCCGTTATGGCCGCGGCAGCCGCTTCAATCGCCGGCAATTGGGCCCGCAATTCTTCAGTCAGCGCAAATAGGATTTTCGCGATCTCGCGTGCCTCTTCTTCGTGAAGCGCCTGCAATTCATTGTTTGCATCAATGGTTTCCAATGGCTCGACAAAAGCCGTTGCCCCCGACGAAGAATAACCATGCGCCACGCCCGCGACGCGCGCCCGATGATCGGATTTCACCGGAATGACAAAACGATCGTTGCGCAGGGTAACGATTTCATCCTGAATCGCTTCGCCGGATTTCCGCATTACGTTTTCAAGCGTGCGCGCAATGCGCGAGCGCAAGACAGCAATCTTATGCCGGATGCGACTCAACTCAGTGCTGGCGCGATCGTCTATTTCACCGCTCGGCAAAATCTTATTTGTGATATGCGCTATCAGCCGATTGAGGTCGGTAGGAATCTTCTCAACCAGACTCCAAAGCACCGGTGAAGCATCGCGTTCGGCGAGAATCGCACCGCGAGCCGACATCGCCTGCTCGCACAATACAGAAAGCGCGAGGATCGCCGCCGGCTCCAGACCAATGCCCTCCACTCGCAACAGCGCGACTTTTCCGGCGGGTTCTTCCAGCTCACTAAAACTCCAGACCACGCCGCGTTTTCTGAGTTCAATGCATTCGGCCAAAGCTTTGAGAGCTTTTTGCAGCAACCCGCCATCTTCGAGCGGCGTCAATGTTTCCACGCGCGCACGGCCCATCGGCGTTTGCGCGCCCCGACGCACCAGCTCCAGCAGCTCTTGATACTCAAGGATTGTGAATGCCTGATCGTGCATGAATTGATGGTAACAAGGTGACGAGTGACCTAGGAGGAGACTGTCTGCCAAACAAGATCTTGATTACGTGGTTTTGATTCTAGCACCCGAACAGGAATTTCTCATTCAGGCATACTCAGCCGCAGATTCATGCGGATGAACGCGGATCGGATCAAAAATAGGAGTAATAGCCGGTATGGAGTTTTCAGATTCGCGCGATCCGCGTTCATCCGCGGCCAATTATTTCCGGCCTAGAAACGGCGACGACGACGCTCGCACCCCTGAATGGCGGTTGGAAAAAGTTCTTTTACGTTGAGAATTTTTATTTTATCGCCCTTGTTGTTCATCACTTCGGTAATCAGTTTGCCGTCAGTATCTAGAGCCGCGGTGACCAGCTCAATCATTTCACCAGGGTCATCAATCGCCAATGCCAGTTGTTCGTCACCGCGCAATGCCAGAATGTTGGCCGGATTGCCCGAATGCTGCGGTTGATTCAGCAGCTGTGACAGATCCAACACCGTCAACATGCGTCCATGAATGCTGACGACGCCCAGGACTGAAGCGGGCGCGTGCGGCAGTGCAGCCGGCTGGCGCCATTCAACAATCGTTAGAACATCGTCCGCGAACACGGCGAACTGGTTCGAACCGGCTCTAAATATTTGTAACGTCCGTGATTCTTGTTCCATCGAGTCAGTCATGATTGCGTTCGCATTATAGCGTTAGCGATGAGACAACGCTCGCCTCTTGCCTCAACAGAAATTCCGAAGGTCTTCCCTCGTGGCGAGCCAAGTGAACTGCAGGATACAATGCCTGGGAAGATTTTTCTCCAATTCCGGTGAAACAGCATCGCGCGTTAAGGCAGAACGTGCGGATGCAGCGAAAGGCAACCTTCGATGGATGAGTTCGATCGTTATCGAGCTGACATGAATGAAAAGCTGCTCGGCAGCAATCATCTCGGCATCAAGCGATTCTTTGCGCTCGACACACAGGCGTACGAAGATGGCGCGCTCGACAAGCGGACTAAAGAACTGCTCGGTCTGGTGGCTTCAATCGTGTTGCGCTGCGACGACTGCATCACCTATCACATCAAACAATGCATGACGGCCGGAGTTAGTCGGCCCGAGTTTCTTGACGCCTTCAACGTTGCGCTCGTCGTTGGCGGCTCGATAACCATTCCGCATTTGCGCCGGGCAATCGACCGGCTCGATCAGATGCTTAGCGGCGCGGTAGAGGACGCGAAACCACACGCCCACGAGTAATATGCAACCCGATCTGCCTAAACAGTCTCATACAATCGCAGCCTTCAGTATCGTGAAAATCAACATTAGCATTCGCTCGGTTTTGCTCATAACTTTGGCGATCGTTCTATCGCTTTGTGCGAACAACTCAACGAAAGGTCAGGACATGTCGGCACAGGAAACGAAGCGCGTGCGCGCGCCAGAAATTACCGGCGGTCGCGGTTGGTTGAATACGGACAAACCGCTTTCGCTCGCGGCGCTCAAGGGGAAAGTCGTGTTGTTGGACTTCTGGACCTACGGCTGCATTAACTGCATTCATATCATCCCGGATCTCAAGCAGCTCGAACACACGTACGCTAAACAGCTGGTGGTAATAGGTGTTCACTCGGCAAAGTTTGAAAATGAAAAAGACACTGAGAACATTCGTCGGATAATTTTGCGCTACGAGATAGAGCATCCGGTTTATAACGATGCTGAATTCAAAGTTTGGCAAAACTACG
>JBDUCB010000068.1:0-5082 GCA_040003695.1 bacterium | reverse complement strand
TGTTTTTCTGCGAATGTTGCTGCTTATTTAGTGCTGCTTCCTATTTCTTTCGGGAAGATTTAGTTTCATACAGACGTGATCACCGAATGGCGAGCAAACAACGTGCCGGGTGCACGCGCCTTTCCTAACGTCGTTTCAAGCGGCGATAAAGCGAAATAAGAGAAAAGTGCGCGAAAATTCTTGTTGTGAAAAGGTACAAGTGTGCCGCGGATGCGGATCGGGAACGATACAAGCTGCCGCTGCCGGCGCTCCCGAAGTTTTCCCATTGAGACCCCTTGACAGCCGGCCAGAGTGATGGTAAGTAAGTACTTACTTTGCCAATCAATCCAATAAGGAATTCACTATTGAGCAAGCAAACAGCGGTTAAAACTGGGATGGTGGCTGCGAATGTTTCACGCATGTCGGCGGAAGACAGGCGGCTGCAAATCCTCCGCGTGGCGGTCAGTCTGTTCTCTCAGAGAGGATTTGTTGGCACCACCACCAAAGAAATTGCGCAAGCGGCGGGCGTCTCCGAAGCCATGGTTTTTCGTCACTTCGCCACCAAGCAGGAACTCTATTCGGCCATTCTCGATCACAAAGCGTGTTCGGGTGACACCATGAATCCCGAGGCGATGGTTGCTGATGCGCTCCAGGAAAAAGATGACCGCGCAGTTTTTGAGAGATTGGCCTTAGGCGCACTCGACCATCACGAATGCGATCCGGAGTTTCAGCGTTTACTGCTGCACGCGGCCCTCGAAGGCCATGAGCTGGCACAGATGTTCTTCGAGAAGTTTGTCCGGCGAGTTTACGCGCTGCTCGGAAACTACATTGCGGAGCGACAAAGCGATGGCGCGATGGTGGCAATGGATCCTGCGATAGTAGTGCGCGCATTCGTCGGCATGATTATCCACCATTCATTGAACAACAACCTTTGGGATCCACAGCGACGTTTGCTAAAAATTTCCAATCAGGAAGCAGCAAAACATTTTTCCGACATTTTATTAAATGGTATCAGCAGCAAGGCGGCCTAAGACCGGCTCAAAAATTCGTACTCAGAACTTTCTAGCAATCATTTTTCGAGGAAGAAATAGATCGGTGTTATCTCCCAAAACCATTCAACTGTTGTTCCTGTCCGCGCTTTTGACGATGGCATTGCTGTTGGCCACGGCCTGCGGCGGTTCGAAAGCGAACGTAAGAAAAGACGAAGCGACTGCCGCACAGCCGGCGGCGATTGACGTGACCACGGCGCCGGCGATTGTTCGCGAGCTGCCGCAGTATTTCGAAGCAACCGGAAGTTTGACGGGCGACGAGCAAACGGACGTGGCGCCTCAGATGGCGGGCAAGGTGGTTGCGGTTGGCGTGGACATGGGCAGTTACGTCAAGCGCGGCCAGATGATCGTTAAGCTCGATGATGTAGATGCGAAGCTGCGCGTGCAGCAAATGCAGGCGCAAGTCGATCAGATGAAGGCTTCTTTGCGTCAGGCGGAAGAGAAAGTTGGCATTCGCCCGGGACAATCGTTTGACCTGACTAAAGTCCCCGAGGTTGCAAACGCTCGAGTGGCGCTGGCTCTAGCCGAGACGAATTTGCACCGCTCGGAAAAGTTAATTGAGTCGGGCGACATCTCGCGGTCTTTGTACGATCAGCAGAAAGCACAACGCGATCAATCGCGCGAACAGTACGAATCAGCGCTATCGCTGGCCCGGCAAAACTACGCTGCCGTCATGACGGCGCGTGCCAATGTCGCCAATGCCGAGAGCCAACTAAATCTTGCGCGCCGAAGCCTTTCATACGCCGTGGTTTATTCGCCCATCGATGGCTTCGTTTCCGAACGAACCGCAGACCTCGGCGAATATGTCGCGACCACCAATAAGGTGGCAACCATCGTACGGATCAATCCATTGCGCGTGCGAATAGATATTCCTGAGCAGGCGATTCCGACTATCAGCGTTGGCCAGTCAGTTTCGGTTAGCACGAGTGCCTGGCCTGACAAGAATTTCAGCGGCCGCATTGCGCGCGTTTCACCGAACGTTACGCCGTCTTCGCGCACACTTACGGTGGAAGCCGAGGTTGAAAACAGCAGCGGCGCCTTGAAGCCGGGACAGTTCGCAACGGTGAGAATTCTGGAATCGCGTGCGCAACCGGCTGTGTTGGTGCCCGCGCGTGCAGTGCGCACGGAATCCGGCGTCAATCGAGTGTTCGTAATCAAAGACGGTCACGCGCAGGAACGTGTGGTCCAACTCGGACAGACCGAAGGGGATCTGGTGCAGATCAAGAATGGCATTGCCGGCGACGAACAGGTGGCGACCAGCAACATTGAGCAGTTAAGCGATGGCGTGGCTGTCAGACAGTAGGTTTCGAGTTTCAAGTTTCAGGTTTCAAGTCAAACCGGAACGCCGCCAGGCAAACACAAACTTTAAACTCGAAACTTGAAACTCGAAACTAAGATCAGATGCAAAAGTTAGCTGAAATTTGTGTCCGGCGGCCGGTGTTCGCGACGATGCTCATTTTGAGTCTGACCGTCGTTGGACTTTTTTCCTACAAGTCGCTCGGCGTTGATCTGTTTCCGAAGATCGATCTGCCGACGATCACCGTGACAGTAGTCAATCCCGGCGCATCCCCGCAGGAAATCGAAACTGAAATCACCGACAAAGTTGAAGGCGCAGTCAACACCGTCAGCGGCATTGACGAGCTGCGTTCGACTTCAGTCGAAGGAGTCTCGCAGGTCTTCATTACTTTCCTGCTTGAAAAAAATCCTGACATTGCGGCGCAGGAAGTGCGCAACAAGATTGATTTGATCGTCAGCGATCTACCGGTGACAGCCGAACAGCCGATCGTTCAGAAATTGGATACCGATGCTGCGCCGGTAGTGCGCATCGCCGTGTCGGCGCCGCGCTCGGCTAAGGAAGTTACCGACATTGCCGATAAGCGAATTAAGCAACAGATCGAGTCGATCAATGGCGTGGGCGATGTGCAGATCATCGGTGGACGGACGCGCGAGATTGAAGTCTGGGTTGATCCGGATAAATTGCGGGCATTCAACGTCACCGTCGCGCAAGTCGCTGACGCCGTGCGGGCACAAAATCTGGAAGTGCCTGGCGGCCGCATTGACGAAGGCACGCGCGAACTGACGGTGCGAACGATGGGCCGCATCGTGGAACCAGCCGATTTCAATAATCTTGTCGTGGGCAGCCGCGGTGATTATTCCGTCAAACTTAGCGATGTTGGTTACGCCGAAGACGGCGCGGAAGAAGCGAGAACGGAGGCGCGCCTGAACGGCCAGCCGGCCGTGACGCTGGTCGTCGCGAAACAGTCAGGGCAAAACACGGTTGCAGTTGCCGACGCTGTGAAGGAGGTTTTGCAGGAGATTCAGAAGACATTACCCCCCGGCTTTCAAACGAAAATAGTTGGCGACCAATCGATCTTTATCAAAGCCTCGATCGAATCGATCCAAAGGCACTTGATTGAAGGCAGCATCCTGGCAGCAATCGTCGTATTTCTTTTCCTCTGGAGCGCTCGATCTACGCTTATTGCCGCGCTGGCCATTCCCACTTCGTTAATTGCAACGTTCGGCCTGATGGCGGCGATGGGCTTCACGCTCAATCAAATCACCATGCTGGCGCTGACGTTAATGGTCGGTATCGTGATCGATGACGCCATCGTGGTGCTGGAAAATATTTTTCGTTTCATTGAAGAGAAGGGTATTCCGCCGTTTCAAGCAGCCATTGACGGCACCAAAGAAATCGGCATGGCGGTTACCGCCACCACGCTTTCATTGTTGGCGGTATTCCTGCCGGTGGGTTTCATGGGAGGCATCGTCGGCCGTTTCATGTCGTCGTTTGGTCTGACTTCATCTTTCGCGATCGCGGTTTCACTGCTGGTTTCCTTCACGTTGACCCCGATGCTTGCGGCTCGCCTGATCAAGCGCAGCAGTGATACGGAAGAAGGCGCGTTTGAACGACGTACAGAACCTGCCGATCACGGCTCGAAGGAATCCCGCTTCTACCGGCCGATCGATCAAACTTACAAGCGAATGCTGAGTTGGTCGATGGCGCATCGCTGGGTGATTGTGGTTGCCTGCGCGATTGTTATCGTCAGTATCGTGCCGCTGTTCATGTTAGTCGGGAAAAACTTTCTGCCCGTCGATGACCAGTCGCAGTTTGAATTAAACGTGCGCGCGCCTGAAGGCTACACGCTGGCCGCGACGTCTGAGCTGGCTGAACGGATTTCCGCGGACGTACGCAAGCTGCCGGGCGTGACCGACACGCTGACCACGATTGGCGGCGGTCAACAGGAACAAGTTAACGTCGCGTCAATCTACGTAAAGCTATTGCCGATTGAAGAGCGAAGCGTGAGCCAGGGCGATCTGATGTTGCGGGCGCGTTCGGAAATCCTGGCGAAGTACATGAAGGAGTATCCAGGACAACTGCGCACCAGCGTGCAGCAGGTTGCGGCCATCTCAGGCGGCGGGTTTCGCAACGCCGACGTTCAGTACGTAATTGGCGGTCCGGATTTGGGCAAGCTAACCAAATATTCCGAGGCGATGCAGGCAAAGATGAAGACGATCCCGGACGTTGTTGACGTCGACTCGACGCTGATCACAGGTAAACCGGAGTTGCGTGTGGTCATCGATCGCGCGCGCGCGGCCGATCTTGGAGTGCGCGTCGCAGACATCGCGCAGGCCCTGAACACGTTGGTTGCAGGGCAAAAAGTTTCGACGTTCAATGCCGGAACGGATCAGTACAACGTGCGCGTGCGAGCGATGGGACAGTATCGATCGAGCGTCGAAGGGCTCAATCGCATGATTGTTTCTTCGTCGAAAATTGGTTGGGTCAGCGTCGACAACCTGGTGCGCGTTGAAGAAGGCACTGGGCCATCGGCAATTGATCGCCTCAACCGGCAACGTCAGGTGACGCTGCTGGCAAACGTTAAACCCGGCGGTTCGCAGGCGGCCGTGATCACAAAGCTGAACCAGTTTGCCAAAGAAATAAATATCGATCCGGCTTACTCAACCGGCCTGGCAGGGCGGTCCAAGGAACTTGGGCGCGCTGGTTACTACTTCATGCTGGCGTTCGTGCTGTCGTTTGTTTTCATGTACATGGTGC
>JBDUCB010000371.1:0-17215 GCA_040003695.1 bacterium | reverse complement strand
AGTGGAGGAGGAGTTAGAGTGAAAACAACTATACGTGTCAACCGCAAGCGTCCTGAGTCCATGACCAAACAGATTACGGACCAACTCACGACCCTTATCGAATCAGGGGCGATGACTGTCGGCAGTTATCTTCCAAGCGAACGTGAGCTGGCAAACTCACTGAAGGTAGCACGCAACGTCGTGCGTGGCAGTTACGAGAACTTAATGAAAGCCGGCAGAATTCAGAGCGAAGGCCGCAAGGGCCGTTCTGTCAGGGCCTCGGGCGGTAAACGGTGGGCCGCAACCGCGAAAAGCTCGAGAGGCTCTGGAGCAAAAGCGCGCAAGAAATAAATTGCATTTAGTGCAAGACTTCCCCCTTCCCTCGCTGACGTTTGCAAGCGCAATTATTACTGGCTTACGTTGCAGTTTCCTCACCCAAAGCCATAATTTCCCTGTGTATTGCCTTGCGCTCTGCAAGTAATCGAACAAAGAATTTTCGGCGCATCAAAAAGAAAGCGAGGGCGCGCAGGCCGCCTATCGATTTGTCAAACTCCTCAAAAAAGCGCACCGCCAGATAACCCAACAGCGGCATTAACAAGAGCGCCGCCAGCGCCAGTTCCCAATTGAGCCATTTGTAAACGAGCGCCGCGACCAGCAACCATGTCAGCGGCAAGAGCAACATGCCCGAGATGATCTTTACGGTTGAAACCACGTCTTCTTCGTCTCGGGAAAATCGCGTCGCCAAATAACGCCCCAACCGGTAAGCCGGATAATGAATCACGACTCCCAATGCCGCCGGCAATATCAGGATTGCGAACACACCTATACGAATCAGTATGTGCAGCAAGACCGAGACGGGCGCCGGCGGCGGCGAAAAGTCGTCGGGATCGACGCCTGCCTGCATGAGTTCCTGTTCAAATCTGCTCATGCGCAGCTCAAGCCGGCGCAAACGTTCAGGCGCTCGTTCACGCAAGACTTTGTAAGCTTTTATAAATCGTTGCTGAAGTTGCAGCTCCTGCGCCAGGCTCTCTCGCGACTCATCGTCTGCCTCGGCCGAAAAGATTTTTTCTGCGCGACTGATCGTTAGCAGCGCTTCTTCCTGCTCGGCATTGAGTATCACGTCGCGGAGCGCGCCTTCGATTCTGTCAGATAACTCGCGCACGGCGGCGCGCGGCAAGTTTCCTGTTTCCTCGAGCGAAACTGGCGGAACATCAATCGGATTTCCAAAATAAAGCAACACGCCACTACGAAACTGCGTCTTCGAGGTGTAATAAAGTCCGGCCGGAACGATCTTGAGATCAGTAACTTCGCCGGTGGAAACGGCGCCCAGCGCTATCCGCGCGGCGCCAGTCTTGATTGGCAGCAGTCGCTTCTCACTATGCGAAACGCCCTCGGGACAAATTCCAATCGTTCCTCCTCCAGCCAGCAACTTTCGCGCAGCCACAAAAGTTTCTTCGTTGCGCGAGACGTCTTCGCCTTCGTCTTTGCGGCGATAAACCGGCAGCGAGTCGAGCGCGCGTATTAAAAAGCCGAGCACTGGCATGCGAAACAACGGTGCCTTTGCGAGAAACGAAACGCGGCGCGGCGCCAAACAAAAAAGAAAGACCGGATCGACGAGCGCGTTGGGATGATTGAGAACGAAAATGACGGGCGACTTGCGCGGCACGTGGTCCAGTCCAATAACTTCGATGCGGCGGAAATAAACGCGCAAAGCGAAGCGAAGGACAGCGAGTATGATTTTGCGAACCATCAGTTAGATTGAACGCCGGCCATTGCGCAGCGCCGTGCATACTGATGCCCTTTGGTGCGATAAGGCCGCGGTTCTTTGCGTAACTTTGCGTCTGCCTTGGCGATCTTTGCGGTTTCTGCTGTTTGCTTTACCGCACAGGACGCAAAGAACTCGCAAAGGACCGCAAAGCAAACTACACAAGTATCGCTCCATGAAAACGTGCGCGCGCAGACCAGTAGTGACATAATATTACCGCTATCCCAAAAACCAGCGAAAAACTTTGAAGAGGGTAACTATGAAACGCTTCCTCGTTGCAATCTGCCTGTCTGTAGTCGTGTTCGCATCATTCGCAAGCGCACAGCAGCGCGGTCATTACGCCGTTGAAGATCTGCTGAAGATTAGACGTGTTGGCGACCCGCAAGTTTCACCGGATGGGAAACGCGTCGCTTTCACGATTGGCGACGTCAACATCGATGGGAATCGCATCGTGACGCAAATCTATATTATGTCGAGCGCCGGAGGTGATATGAAGCAACTCACCAACGGCGTTGCTTCTGCCACTTCACCACGCTGGTCGCCGGATGGGAAGAAGATTGCCTATGTATCCGGTGATCAGCTCTGGATGATGGAACCAGACGGTAGCAACAAAGAACAGATAACCAAAATCTCCACGGGCGCGGCTGGACCGGTTTGGTCTCCTGATGGCCATTGGCTTGCCTTTACTTCCGATGTTTATCCGGAATGCACCAATGACGAATGCAACAAGACGAAGGATGAAGCGGCAGAGAAAAATAAAGTCAAAGCGCATGTGACCGATCGTTTGCTCTTTCGTCACTGGGTTGAATGGCGTGACCAGAAACGAACCCACGTTTTTATAGTTGCAAGCAACGGCGGGACGGCCCGTGACCTGACGCCCGGCGATTTCGATTCGCCCCCTTACGCCGTCGCAGGCGAGGTTGATTATTCGTTATTGCCAGATTCGAAAGAACTCGCCTACTTGCGCAACCCCGACAAAATCGAAGCAATCTCAACCAACAGCGACATCTATATTGTGCCAACGGCTGGCGGTCCAGCGCGCGATATAACTGCAAAAAATCACGGCTACGAGGACACGCCGGTTTACACGCCCGACGGCAAGTACATCATTTACCGCTCGCAGGCCACGGCAGGCTTTGAAGCGGATCGCTGGCGACTGATGGCGTACAACCGCTCAACAGGAACAAGCGGCGAGCTGCTGCGTGGCTTCGATAACAGCATTGACGAAATTGCACTGTCGCCTGAGGGCAACACGATATATTTCACGGCCGGAGAGCGTGGCTATGAAAATGTTTATAGTGTCCCCGTTGGCGGCGGCCAGCAACAGAAGGTTGCCGGCAATGTTTTCGCGAGCGGCTTGCAAGTCGCTGCCGACAACACCTTCGTGTTTGTGGGCAGCACAATGGCAGGGCCCGCGGAAATATTTCGAGGAAACGCAGGCAGTGTTATCCCATTAACTCGCATTAACAACGAACTGATGGCCCAGGCAAACTTGAAACCCGCCGAAGAAATGGAATGGACCGGCGCTCTGAACAAAAAGATCCAGGGATTTGTCATTAAGCCCGCCGATTTCGATCCGAAAAAGAAATATCCGTTGATTGTGATCATTCACGGTGGACCACAAAGCGCTTTCAACAACAACTGGGGTTATCGTTGGAACCCGCAAATCTTTGCGAATGACGGCTACGTAGTGTTTCAACCGAATCCGCGTGGTTCAACCGGCTATGGTCAGCAATTCACGAACGAGATCAGCGGCGACTGGGGCGGCAAGCCCTACGTCGACGTCATGAATGGCGTGGCTGAAGTGCTGCGTCGCAATTCGTTTATTGATCGGACGCGCATCGGCGCGGCAGGCGCGAGCTATGGCGGATACATGATCGATTGGATTCTCGGTCACAACAACGATCCGCGTTTTCGTTTTAAGACTTTGGTTTCGCACGCCGGTGTCTACAACCTGACCAGCATGTATGGCGCAACTGAAGAGCTATGGTTTCCGGAATGGGAATTCAAGGGAACGCCTTGGACCAATCCGGCGATGTATGCGCGCTGGTCGCCGAACATGTTCGTGCGCAACTTCAAGACACCGACGCTGGTCACCGCCGGTGAGCTCGATTTTCGTGTCCCGTACACTCAAAGCCTGGAACTCTATACTGCGTTACAACGCAACGGGGTTGAATCCAAATTGGTGTTGTTTCCGGACGAAGGCCACTGGATCCTGAAACCGCAGAATTCAGCGTTCTGGTATCACACCGTGTCCGACTGGTTTGATAAGCATTTGAAGTGAAGAACATTTGCCGCGGATGAGCGCGGAATAATGCAGAAAGGTTGGTTTAGAGGCGGGCGCTGCCCGCCTCATTTTTTTGCAAATTGTTATTCCGCCTTTTCGAGTGGCGGAACCACGGCAACAAAATCCTGCGCAAAACGAGTTGTGTAGTCTGTCAATAATTCTTCAACGCGCTCCAGTTTCTTTGAACGCACTATCAATCCTGCGTGATGGCGCTTCTTCGCGCGATAAACGATCTCGGGATCGTCGTAAGCAGAAGTGTCGGGGTGTTCCTGCTTTGCAAGTGACAGAACGATGCCGGCGTATTCTTTGCGGAGAGTTTTTAATGCTTTCGTGCTGAGCCCTCTCTTACCGTCCCACCCCAAGCGGGCTGCCCGCTTGGGGACCCCGGGGTCGGGCTTGTGCGCCGATACTTCACTGCGGTCTGTGTTCTGTTGCGCATTGTTCGCGTCTCCGTTCGAGCGTTTTATCATTGCATCTGCCACTTCAATTTTCGCCCACTCGCGCCAAAGGTTTAGCCCCGTGGCCGCTTCGAGAACTTCGGCGATGTATGCGCCACCTACGCGCGCGGCAACCTCCAGAAAATAGAACTGACCGTCCGTATCGCTCTTGATGAACTCCGCATGCGCCGCGCCTTGTTCGAGCCCCAATCCTTTGACGAGTTTGCGATTAATCTCGAAGAGCTTCTTTTGATCGTCGGAGCCGTGCGCGATGGTGCGCGAAACATACGCACCTCCCTGATGCGCCACCTCCAACGGCGGGCGACCGTAACGATTTGCGCCCGCGAATACTACCCGGCCATTGTTCACAATCGAATCGACGTGGAAAACTTTGCCGCGAATAAATCGAGCGAGCAGATAATAGGAAGCGCGCTCGCGCAGACTATCGCGCTTGTTGAGTTCATCGACGATTCTCCAGACGTCATCTGCGTTTTCCACTTTGCGGATGCCGATAGCGGAAACATCTGAACGCGGTTTCAGAATCCACGGCGTCGGCACGCGCTCAATAAATTCGGAGATGTCGGCGGGATAAATCAAAGGCACAAAGTCCGGGACTAGGACACCCGCTGCTTTCGCCGCTTCAGCCATGCGAAGTTTGTCGCGAAATGTCCTGGCGGTTGAGGTATTCATGCCCGGCAGACAAAAGTGTTCGCGGATGAGTGCCGCGGTCATAACATCGAACTCTTCCAAAGCAACCACGCGATCGGGTTTTGTTTCGCGCGCCAAAAACGAGACCAGGTCGATGAAAAGCGGCGGGCCCACGTCGTTGGGCACTGCCATGAGGTCATCGATACAGTCGCGCGGCCAATCTTCCCCAAGAATCTTTTCCTTCGTGATCAAAACCACGTGGCATCCAAGTAGTTTGCATTCACGAATGAAGTCGCCGCCTTTGAAGTAGGTAGCCAGGCAAATGATGTTAAGTGGCTGATTTTGCACTTGGTCCGCCGGACAGTCCAACTGGTGATGTTTTTGCGCAACGCCTGTCAGGGCCGTCTCATGTTATATAATCCTGCGCTCCAGATTGAGCAAGGCGTGCTTTCCTTTCTGTTGAGGCGTTAAGGTGTCGAACACGTTGAACTATAACTCTACGAGCCTGCGAAGCAGGCGAAAGAAAGTAGCCCCCGGGTAAGCGAGCGAAGCGAGCGCAACCCGGGGATCAGCCATAACCGAAATCCTTTCGCAGGAAGGTGCGACAGTTTTCTGTCGCTCCTTCCTGCGAAGTGAATGTTTACTACCGTAACCCAGGGCTGCGCTTCGCTTGCCCTGGGCTAAATTCTTCCGCCCGCTTTGCGGGCTCATCGAATGCTGCAACGCAGCAACTTCCAGTGACAAAATGATCTTCCGTGGCCCCTATCCCGAAGTAGCGATCCCTGAAGTTTCGATAACTTCGTTCGTCTTCCAGAATGCCCCTGCGCTCGCTGACAAACCGGCATTAATAGAAGGAGAGACGGGACGAACGATAACCTATGCCCAGCTTGCAGATTCCATTCGTCGCGCGGCTGCCGGATTGGCGGCGCGCGGATTCAAGCAACATGAGGTTTTCGGCATCCTAAGCCCCAACGTTCCGGAGTTTGCCATCGCGTTTCACGCGGTCGCCACACTTGGCGGCGTCTGCACCACCGTCAATCCGCTCTATACCGAACATGAGATCGGCCAACAACTGAAAGACTCGGGCGCTCGCTTTCTTGTTACCGTACCTGAGTGTTTGGCCAAAGCACGTGCCGCAGCAGACGAAGCGGGAATCGAAGAGTTGTTTGTCTTCGGTGAAGCGGAAGGCGCAACGCCGTTCGCATCTTTACTCGAAAACGACGAGCCTTTTTCCGCGCCTGAAATAAATCCGCGTGAAGATCTTGTCGCCCTTCCCTACTCAAGCGGCACGACCGGCCTGCCCAAGGGCGTCATGCTCACTCACCATAATCTGGTCGCTAACATGAGCCAGATGGAAGGCCTCGATTATTTTTTGGAAAGCGACACGCTTATTTGTGTGCTGCCGCTCTTTCATATCTACGGGCTGGTGGTCGTTTTGAACATGGGCTTGTATAAAGGCGCCACGATCGTGACGATGCGGCGTTTTGATTTGGAGTTATTCCTTCAGGCCGTGCAAAAGTATGGCGTCACGCTGGCGCATATTGTGCCGCCGATAGTGCTCGCGCTCAGCAAAAGTCCGATCGTCGATAACTACGAGCTGCCTACCCTGCGCACGATCTTTTCTGGTGCCGCGCCGTTGGATGAAAGTCTCACGCGCGCGTGCATGACGCGGCTCAACTGCGATCTTCGCCAGGGCTACGGCATGACCGAGACGAGTCCGGTCACGCATTCTTCACCGGCAGACACTAGTCAGGTGAAGTTTGGTTCAGTAGGAACTCCCGCACCAAACACGGAATGCAAGATAATCGATCTGGAGACCGGCGTGTCGCTTGGTCCAAACCAGGAAGGCGAAGTTTGCGTCCGTGGTCCACAGATAATGAAAGGCTACTTGAATCGTCCCGAGGCGACGGCGCAAACAATCGATCCGGAACAATGGCTGCACACGGGCGATGTTGGTTATGCTGACGCAGACGGGCATTTCTTCATCGTCGACCGAGCCAAGGAATTAATTAAGTACAAGGGTTTTCAGGTGCCGCCGGCGGAGCTGGAAGCCATTTTGCTAACGCATCCGTGCGTTGCGGACGCCGCCGTGATTCCGCGTGCCGACGATGAAGCAGGCGAAGTTCCCAAGGCATTTGTGGTGTTGAAGACAGAGGTCACTCCCGAGGCGATCATGGAATTTGTTGCCGAGCGAGTGGCTCCGCATAAGAAAATTCGCGCGGTAGAATTCATTGATAAGATTCCGAAGTCTGCATCGGGAAAAATTTTGCGCCGCATGTTGGTGCAATCAGATCGAGAGAGGAAGAATGCTAATGTCACCGGAAGTGGTATCAAGAGCAGTTAAGAGTTACTTTGCAGCGCTGCGCGCGATGGACCAGCAAGCCTGGGTGAACACGTTTGCCGCAGAAGCCGTCAGTTACGATCCTGTCGGCGCTCCGCCAATCAACGGGCATCAGAGGCTGGGAGAATTCTTTCAAACGATCACAGCCGCCTTCAAACAGGTGGGCCTGACTGAAGATTCCGTCTTTGTAGCCGGCAACAGCGCAGCGGTGAAGTGGACGGGAGAAGGAATCAGCAAGCAGGGACGCTCGGTGCATTTCGAAGGCATCGACGTGTTTACAATCAGCAAAGTCGGCAAAATCGAAACACTGCATGCTTACTGGAATCCGGCTGAAATGGTGGCTCAGCTTTAACTCTTCAGCCGGCGTCCGTTAAAATCATTTGCAAGGTTTATGCTTTAACAGGAGTTAGCAGGATGAAATCGCTCGGGTTGAAAGCTTCCTCGCTCGCCTTATTAATAGTCGCGCTGGCTTCAGTCTTGTCAGCGCAGTCGCCAGTCAAAAGCGTTGAGTGGGAAACAGTGCGTCCGGATGGTGAAGACTTTTCGGTGCAAATGCCAAAAGGTTCCATCGCTGAATCCGGGAAAGAGCCGTATCACAAGTTTGAACTCAAGACGAGCACTTACATCTCGCAAGTTCCCAACGGACCGGTGTTCGCGGTTGTGGTGCTGAGCGGAATAAAATCCAATCCCGCCATGTACTCAGAAATGGAGCGTCTGAATTCCTATGTTGACGCTTTCAAGAACTTGTTTCCATCAAAACTTCGCGGCAAGGGAGCAATAGCGAAGTTGATACTTGTCGGCGAGAAAGTTTTGCAGGGGAATCCGGGGCGCGGGTACCGTCTAACGATTTCCGATCTCTCGGGAACAGCACAGGTCTACGCTACACGAAAGCGCTTCTACGCTGTGGTATTTCTCAATAACAAAAAAGATGATCAAACGCAGGGAGAATTTTTAAGTTCGTTTCTGATTCCGGAAAAGGTCACGCAGCCTGCAACCGTTGCCACGCAGAACCCGCCACCGCAGGTCGAAACAGCGAATCCGCGAAACGCAACAGCGCCCGCCTCGACAGATGTGCCGGCAGTGGAAACGCCCGGCACTACGAACGCAGCCGAAGCCAACGAAGCGACGCCTCGCCACAAGCGTGGGCCGATTTCAGGCGGTATCTTAAATAGCAAGGCTATCAGCCTGCCCCAGCCTGAATATCCTGCGGCCATGAAAGCCGCTGGAATAGCCGGGACTGTTGTTGTGCGGGTGACGATAGACGAACAAGGAAACGTGATCGGAGCACAAGTGGTATCGGGACCGCCGTCCCTGCACCAGGCGAGTATCAATGCCGCATTGCAAGCAAAGTTTGCGCAAACGCTTCTGGTCGGCGAACCAGTGCAGGTGACCGGGATGATCACCTACAATTTCGTTCGCGAATAGGTTTTCCAGTCCGCAAGTTTTAGCCAAACCTTGGAAATGAAGCGCGTTCTAAAAAGACTGGACAGAGTTCACGAGAAACTAAATGCCACATTGGCGCCATTGAATGAAGATCTTTTTACCAGGCAACCGGCCGATGGTGGCTGGAGCGTCGCGCAAATCCTCCAGCATCTTCGTCTGGTTGAAGAGCGTGTAACTAAAGATCTTGAAAAAGGCATTGAGAGGCGCGGCGCGCGCGTTCGTCTATTAAAGCGATTGATACCGACATCGATTGTCGCCTTGCGCCTGGTGCGGGTGAAAGCGCCAAAGGCAGTGAACCCCCTCGAAGCGCCCGACAAGCAGACCGCAATTGAGAATCTCAATCGCGCCCGCAGTAATCTGAAGAAGTTGTGTGCCGATCACGGAGACTGTTTTCGGCAAGTGATTTTTAAGCATCCCTTCCTCGGCGAAATTGATGGCGTGGCAACGATCTCGTTTGTGGGTTATCACGAACAGCGCCATTACAAACAGATTCGCGAGGTGTTAAGAAATTTAGCCGCGGATTCACGCGGATAAACGCGGATCAGAGCAAAACATAATCCTTACTGCGGGTTCACTGTTCGTCGCGCTTCGTCGGGCATTGAGAGTTTTGAGCTTTCGAACTTTTCTTTTGCTTATCCGCGTTAATCCGCGAAAATCCGCGGCCGAATCAGCTTGACGCATTGCCACTCGCAGTCTATCGTCGCTCGAATTTAGAAGCAGGTTTAATTCTTTCCGCAAGCAATCGATGTCTTCAACCACAATATCCGCAAGTCCGGCTTGGACAATTAGCGAATATCTCGAAGTGCGCGACGGCCATCTCAGCATCAACGGACGTGACGCCCTCGCACTCATTAACAACTACGAGTCGCCACTTTTTGTTTTTTCCGAGCCGCGGATTAGATCGAATATCGATCGACTAAAGCGCGCTGCCAGTTCAGTAGATCACCCAATACGTTTTTTCTACGCCTCCAAAGCAAATTCAAACATGGCGGTGTTGAAGACCGTCCTCGATTGCGGAATCGACGTTGAAGTGAATAGTGGCGGCGAGCTTTTCAAAGCCCTGCGGATCGGTTTTCAGCCCAGTCAGATTATTTTTAATGGCACCAGCAAGAGCGCTGGCGAACTCGACGACGCCGTGCGTGCGGGAATCTATGCCATCAATGTAGATTCCATTTACGAAATTGGGTTAGTTGAAGATGCCGTCAAACGTGTCTCAGCAGCCGACGGCCACGCGGGTGAAAAGCCCGCGCGTATTGCTTTGCGTTTGGTTCCGGAAATCGGCACCCGCTCGCATCTGGGATTACAAACAGCTTTGCTCACTTCAAAGTTTGGCATCTCGTCCTCTGAAGTTTTGGAAGCCTTTCGCCGCGGCTTGCAAAATCCCGATTTAATTCACGTTTGCGGCATACACATTCACGTCGGCTCGCAAACTCCCGATGTTGAGCCTTTTGCGGAAGCGTTTCGCAGCATGTGGGAACACCTGGTGACGATTCACAGTGAGACCGGTCACACGCTCGAGCACATCAATCTGGGCGGTGGCATTCCGGTGAACTACTTGCGCGATCGTTCGCAGGCTGATCAGTTGCCTGAACATGAACGCGACATGCTGGGCGCGGACCTCGAGCCGGCGGTCGTGCTTGCTGAAGCTTTGCGCGTGGCGCGCGAATCGGCCCGCGCTGGTGGCGCCGAACATCTTCTAGAAGAAACGACGATTCTGTTGGAGCCTGGCCGCAGCGTGATCGCGGATGCGGGGCTGGTGCTGTCGACAGTGCTCAACATGAAGCAGCGTCCGGAGACTGGCGATGTTTGGCTGCTGACTGATGCCGGCTACAACATCATGCTCTCGATGAACAATTACAAGTGGTACTACCATCTCATCTCCGCCAGTCGCGCGGGCGAGCCTCACGAGCAGGATTACAAAGTTGCAGGACCACTTTGTGATTCGGGCGATGTTTATTTTGATATCGAACGCGAAGGGCGCTTGCCCGACTACCGGCGTCTGCCGGCGAACGTTCAGCCTGGCGAAATTGTGGCACTGCTTAATTCCGGCGCATATTCGCTGGCGCAAATGTTCCCTTACAACGGCCGTCCGCTGCCGGCGGCGGTGATGGTTCACGCCTGTGGCAACGCTGAGCTGATTCGCCGGCGCGACACGTATGAGGACTTGATAACTAACGACGTGTGGTAACGAGTCTAAAGTCCAATGTCCAATGTCCAATGTCGATTTTGAAGCCGCCTACACAATCGATTCCAAATTCAAGATTCCAAATTCCAAAAAAAGCGGCGTTACTAAAACCTTTGCATGATTTGACTTCAAGCCAGCGATACTAAAGCCTTTGCATGATTCGACTTCAAGCCAGCGATACTAAAGCCTTTGCATGATTCGACTCCAAGCCAGCGATACTAAAGCCTTTGCATGATTCGACTTCAAGCCGTTCTCCGTTAGACATTGGATAATTCGCATCACACGTGCATAACTATCTCACCGATAATGGAAATACTCACGATATTGGAAATACTCACTGATATTGGAAATACTCACTGATATTGGAAATGTCTCGAGGCTGAACGATTCTGGAATCTTGAATTTGGAATCTGGAATCTTGAATTCTTCAGCGCAACCGGTCGTTAATGGAGTATTCATCATGCGCTACAAACGTTTCGAAGATCTGCCGGTCTGGAAGGCAGCCATCGAACTAGCAGTAGGAATTTATGCGCTAACCTCCAAACCAGAATTCGAAAAGCAATACAGTCTCAAGGATCAGCTCGAACGCGCCGCGGTGTCAGTATCGAACAACATTGCGGAAGGCTTTGAACGAGGCACGAATAAAGAGCTGCTTATGTTCCTGTACATCTCGCGCGGCTCTGCCGGCGAAGTCCGCTCTATGCTTTGCTTGCTCGAACAGTTGCCTGGGTTCGATCGCCTGCGCGATGAGGTTACTTCCTTAAAACCTAAAGCCGAGAGTTGTTCCAAACAACTTAAGGCCTGGGCTGAATCGTTGCAAAACTCTGAACTCAAGGGAGAACGCTACGTGACTGACCAGGTGCGTCGCACTGATCAGAACAGTCGCGAGCGCGAGGAATTCCTAAAGGAACTCATGGAGATCAGAAACAAAGACGCGGCGACTGGCAATTAACAAGCGGAAACCATCCATGGCTACAATTACCAACCCGCAACTGTTTCGCGGCCTCAGCCTGATCGCTGCAGTTTCCATTGTCGTCGGCAACGTCATCGGCACCGGCGTCTTCCTCAAGGCGCGGGTCATGACCTGCAACGTCGGCATGCCAAAGATGGTGCTGCTCGTGTACGTCGTGGCTGGACTGTTGTCGCTAGCCGGCGCCTTAAGCTATGCAGAGTTGGCGGCGATGATGCCAAAGGCGGGCGGCGAATACGTTTTCATGCGCGCGGCGTATGGGCGTCGCTGGGGGTTCTTGTTTGGCTGGATGTCTTTCTTCATTGGCAAGGCCGGCTCTCAGGCCGCGCTTGGAGTTCAGTTTGCGCTTTTCCTCAACACCATGATTCGCGGCGCGCTGGGCGGCGAGTTCTTTTCCGCGAATGTGTTTGGCTACCAGGTTCCTTTCGGCAAGATTCAAGTGGCCGCGCTTGCATCAATTCTCATAGTTACAGGAATCAACTGTCTTGCTGTTAGGGTGAGCGGTGGTGTCGCTACTTTTCTTTCTGCGATCAAGATTGCTCTGGTGTTAGTCGTGGGCGTTGGTGCGTTTCTGTTTGCGCGCGATGCCGACTGGTCACATCTGTTCATGGCGAACGCGGGTGGCACCTGCGAAAATGTTGCAGCGGCTGCGCGTTTCGGCTTAGGCGGTTTCATTGCCGCCATGTTGGGGGCCTTATGGGCATACGACGGTTGGAACAATGTCACGCTCGTCGCTGGTGAAGTGCAGAATCCTAGTCGCAATCTGCCACGTGCTTTGATTGGTGGCATGTTGTTGATAATGGCTCTTTATCTCTTCGTGAATCTCTCCTATTTTTATGCGCTCTCACCCACCGAGATCGCCAGCGTCTCAACTAAGTCATCGGTAGCGACTGAGGTTGCACAGAAATTCCTCGGCCCACTCGCGGTCAGTTTGATCGCCGCCGCGTTGCTCTCATCTAGCTTTGGGACCTTGCACACTTCAATACTTACCGGGGCCAGAGTTCCCTACGCAATGGCGCGCGACGGGTTATTTCCGCGCAGTCTGTCTCGAGTTTCGCATCGGACTCACGTACCCACTGGGGCGCTAATCGTACAAGCCATTTGGGCCTGCATTTTAGTGATAGCCTTTTCGTCGTCGTTTGACACATTGACTGACTATGCGATCTTTGGTCTCTGGATTTTTTATGGATTGGTGACAGCGGCAGTCTTCGTGTTGCGCCGCAAAATGCCGGAAGCCGAGCGCCCCTACCGGGCCTGGGGTTATCCAGCTGTGCCGATGCTCTTCTTACTGGCGACTGCCTTAATTTTGGGGACAACTTTGTGGGGTGCGCGCACGGATTTTGGCGACGCGGTAAGTCTGATACTGCACCGCCATTTCCTAAGTGGGTTCGGCATTCTGGCACGCAACCCACCGATCTTTGGCGTTGGTCTTATCGCCCTCGGTCTGCCGGTTTATTGGCTGTGGGAACGTCTAAATCCGCGACGTAATGAAGTGTGATCAGGAATTAGATCGATGCAGTTTCGAGTAGAATTCAAAACGAGAGCGATTAAGGACCTTAGAGCAACAGGTGCTCAGGATAGAATCAGAATAATCTCGAAAATCGAAGCTCTGGGGAACAGCTTAACTGGAGATGTGAAACGGCTGACTAATTTCAGTCCTGAGTACCGCTACGAGTTGGGGATTTTCGAGTTCTATTTGAAGTTGACGAAGACCGGGTGATAATCTACCGGATCAAGCACCGAAAGACGCTTATAGCTAAAGTCGCTTATGATTGAACTACATCCGGAAATCCTCAAAAAGAATGGCGAGAACCAGTTCGTCATTTTGCCTTATGAAGAATTCGCAGCCCTTCGTGAACTTTTGGTTGATTACGAAGATCTGCTCGATTTACGTGCTGCTAAGCGAGAGAATCACACCGAACAGTCAGTTCCCCTCGCAGACGTGAAGAGCGAGTTTAATTTGTAGCCTCGTTCTATATCCGCCTTTAATAAAAGTCCGGTATCACTAAATAATTCCACGCCGCGCCACTTGTATCAGTGGCGGATGCTCACCTTCGCTGGTTGCAAGCAGCGCGCGGCCATCCAGACGATAAGCGATCGACTCGCCCTGCTTGCGCTCTCCCAGATTCAGCGGCTTCAGCGATTGTTTCCAAATTTGATCAAACGGCGGCCGTGCATCCGCCAGGACAAGCTCATAACCATCGACGTAATCGCACAGTGCCACTCGCAAACCATCCGGCGAAATATCGCCGCCGGTAATCAAGCCGCCAAAAAAACTGGGAACATTCAACTCGGCGACTCGCTTGAGCGTCGTCGGTACGCTTGTGTCAAACGGCGCGGCGGCCTTGTAAACAAACGCGTTCGCAAAAGGAATTTTGCTGATGATATACAGGTCGCCAGTTTTGGGATGGACCAAGAGCGCCTCTGCATCGTGCGCACGATCCGGATAATGAAAGTGAAACACTTCCGCATCGTCGGTCACCAGCGGCCTGAGCTTACTGGAGGCGGAATCAGCCCGTTTGATAGTCGGTTCCTTCACTCGATAGACTGTGATCTCCGCGCGCCGTCCTTCGTTATCTCCTATGTCCCCTATGTACAAATAGCTGACACCCGCTTGTGGTCCCGGTCCCGCGGCGATGTCTTCCCAATCGCGCGCGGACGCGCCTTTCACCCGCCAGGTTCCGCGTCGTGCACCATGTTCATCAAATGCATAAATGTATGGACCATCGCCCGAATCGTTGTGCGTCCAATAAAGTCCGTGGCTGGTTCGCGAGGCTACAATGCCGCTGCATTCGTTGATTGCAGGGTCCTGGAGATTGCCTAATGTACGCGGTGGGCCATAGGTTCCGTTTCCAGATGTTGGTGGTTTTTGTTTCGCAGTCGCACGCGCTGCTCGTTGCGCACCACGTGCATCTGGCGCAAGCGGCAGCCGCTGGCATGAGCTAAGCGTTATCAGCAGGCCAGCGATCACTGCGAGCCGGACAACCCTGCTGATTCCCCAAACTCGTTGTACTTTAAGCCGCTTAAAAGAACTTGGACCTTGGACGTTGGACATTGGACTCTTCATCTAGCTAGTTGTTCGTTCTGCCAATGCTTCTCGTGCGACTTCCTTATCGTCGAAATGAAAAACTTCGCGGCCAATGATTTGGTAATCCTCGTGTCCCTTACCGGCTATCAGAACCAGATCATGACTTCGCGCTTCGGCAACCGCCTGATGAATTGCTTCGCGCCGATCGGCAATCTTCCGATACGGTTTGCCGGTTTCTTTGATTCCCAGTTCCGCGTCGGTAAGTATCTGTTCGGGATCTTCCGTGCGCGGATTGTCGGAAGTCAGTATCACAACATCGCTCAAGCTGGCTGCGGCTTGACCCATCGGCGCGCGTTTGCTGCGGTCGCGATCGCCGCCACAACCAAACACCGTAATAATTTTTCCTTTAGTCACCTCGCGCGCGGTGCGCAGCACATTTAACAAGGCGTCATCGCTGTGCGCGTAGTCCACGACGACCGCGAAATCTTTATCATGAGCGACGCGTTCAAAGCGACCGGGCGCGCCGGTACATTCTTCGAGCGCGCGTGTAATCACATCAAGGTCATAACCGAGCGCCAAGCCGCTGGCCACCGCTGCCAGCGTGTTGTAGATATGCGGTGGACCAACCAGCGGCGAATGAAAATCCCGCTCGCCAGCAGGCGTGCGCAGGTTAAAGCGCATGCCGTCGAGAGAAAACTCGGCGTTGCGGGCCGTGACGTCCGCTTCTGATTTAACGGCATAACGGACGACGCGAGCGCCTTCATGCTCCAACCGCAGGGCCAACTCAACTCCATACGGATCGTCGGCATTAATTACCGACACGCGCGGTTTTGATCCCAAACGTCCATCAAACAAGCGTTGCTTCGCGTACCAGTAGTTCTCCATCGTTTTGTGATAGTCGAGGTGATCGCGCGTAAGGTTGGAAAAAACGGCGACTGCGTATTCAAGCGCATCGCAGCGATGAAAATCCATTGCCTGCGATGAACACTCCATCACCGCAGCCTTACAACCAATTTCCACGGCCTCGCGCAGCATACGCTGCATGTCCGTGGCTTCGGGAGTAGTGCGCTCGGCTTTGCGCCGTTTCGAACCAAGACGATATTCAACGGTGCCGGTCATCCCGACTGGCTCACCTGCTGCTTCCGGAATCGAAGCGATCAAGTAGGCGGTCGTGGTCTTGCCGTTAGTTCCCGTAATTCCGACGAGCTGCAATTCGCGAGATGGATGATGATGCACTTCCGCCGCGGCCAGAGCCATCGCCCGTCGCACATTTTCAACTTGAAGCCAAGTGGAATGGAATTCAGCGGGAGGATCAAGTTCAGACATGACACCTACCGCACCTTGCTCGATAACCTGCGGAATGAATTTGTGAGCATCAAGCAATGCGCCACGCACAGCGACGAACAAGCTGCCAACGCCGGCCTGGCGTGAATCGTGTGTCACATCAGTGACGATCTGATCGTCGTCGCCGAAAAGGTTTCCGCCCGTTAACTCCGCAATTTGTTTGACTCTTATGGGTTCTTTCTTCACGATCTTGGATTCTACGCAGACGCTTCCGGAAAGTCACATTAGCTTGGAACTGACACCCTGTGGGCAAACTGTGCGCGGACACGCGCAAGGGAGAATGCTAATCCATGAAGAGGAGGGGCTTATCTGAATCTAGACATCTCCGGAGTTAACAATTACGATTCGCCGTTCGACAAATCCAAACGCATAGGTGAAGTGATGCGGATCAGACTTTCACTGTCACTCGCATTAGTAGTGATGCTTCTCTTCTCTTCTTTGTCCCAGAGGGGTGCAAAAGCCTCCGCGCAATACGATCTGCTTATCAAAAACGGACGAGTCATTGATGGTTCAGGCCGACCGGCCTACAACGCCGACCTGGAAATTAAGGGTGATCGCGTTGTTCGTATAGGGAAACTGATCGATGCGCGAGCGACCCGCGTGATTGATGTGAAGGGAATGATCGTGGCGCCCGGCTTCATCGACATGCTGGGCCAGTCGGAAACTTACATGCTCATAGACCCGCGCATCATGAGCAAAGTAATGATGGGCGTCACCACCGAGATCACGGGCGAAGGCGAGTCGATTGCGCCAATTAACGATCGTCTGATCAAGGAGCAGGAGGATTT
>JBDUCB010000239.1:0-5092 GCA_040003695.1 bacterium | reverse complement strand
GGGCCGTCTGATGTGCGGAAGGCCTGTGGCCTTCCGCTCCAGACCCAAAGATTCTTTTGGCGCTGCACCCTACTCTCCGGGCATAGCCCATACTTTTCCCATCAAGAACGGAAGGCCGCAGGCCTTCCGCACATCAAACGGCAGAGCCGATTCTATCTGCTCCGCCCGGTACTGTTCGCAATTACGCTCAAGAACAAAACGGTCTTTATACCACAGTTTCCGATTCAAACGAATTTGTGGTGGCGAAGAAAAGTTTCCGCGTCGTGCGAGCTGAAGAAAACGAGGCGTATCTCCTGCAACGTCTTATTGCCGGCCAGGAATCTCGCGATTGCGGGGGACGAAACCTGAGATGCTTCGTCGAGTGGATACCCATAGGCGCCAGTCGAGATGGCCGGAAATGCGATCGAGGTGAGATTATTTTGCGCGGCGAGGGCCAGGGAATTTTGATAACACGCGGCCAGTAAGTCTGGCTCTTTACCTTGGTGCTGACCATAAACTGGCCCGACGGTGTGAATCACGTGTCGCGCCGGCAGTTTACCGGCTGTGGTGATTACGGCTTCGCCAGTTGGCAGTCCGTTAGGATGCGTTGTGCGGAGGATCTCACGACACGCTTCGATGATTGCTGGACCACCGACGCGATGAATTGCTCCGTCAACGCCTGCGCCACCCATCAACGAAGAATTGGCTGCGTTGACGATCGCGTCCACCGCTTCGCGCGTGATGTCGCCCACAGCAATAACTACTCGTCCATCGAGAAATTTTTGTTGAGGTTGAGAGTACAAGCTTTACCGCCACTCGAGCAGTTCAGAGTACAAACTTTAGTTTGATGCTCTCGGCGTGCATAACAATTTAAAGGTTGGACTCTGAACTACTTGAGCTCCAAACCTGCCTCATCGCGTGGTTCCACCTTGATCTCTTCAAACATATCCTGGCGCCGTAGGGCGTCGGCAACGCCTTTTGCCTTGAGTTCGCTCAACGGGTGTTCAGGATCGGCGCTGGCAATCTCAAAGATCCGCTCGTCAAGCATTACGACTCCTAATGAGCCAAGCGTTACGCCTGGCGAAATTTGGATTTCATTCATGTTGTGGATTTTGAAATGTCCGGTCTGCTCAACCCAGTCCTCAATGAATGGGTCACGCAGAGCGTGTTCGGCTTCGGATTCCGAAAGGTAAGCGCCCTCGACGATTAGACAATATTCGCGCACGCTGCCAGCCAATATGAAACGTGGGCCGCCGGTAACTAAACCAGCCCGCAAGAGTCAGTGGAAACTAACATGCGATTTCCGTAACCAACTCTATCACCGCCATTCTCGTCAATCCAAGCAAAAAAGGGTTGCGCCCCGCGTTAAGCTTTTCTCTGCAAAAACTCTGCGGCCTTTGCCTCTCTGCCGTACTTCTTCCCCAAAACAATTCAAACGCCGAGTCGCGGAGCACCCCGAGGAAGCGCAGAGAATTTCAATTGGGGCACTGTCAAGAAAGTTGCTCTTGAAGGGCTTGTCTGTGAAAACAACAAGCCGCCGGCGTCTTTTCGACTTCCGGCGGCTCTGCGTTTGATTGGATATGGTTACGACGCTGTCGCGGGTTGCGCGTTGAGTGTTTGCGCGAGACGCGCGAAATAGGAATTGAAAGTAACAAATCCGGTCGAACCCTGGAAAAACGCTTTGCCTCCTGTTTCCTGAGCCAAACGATTGAGTGAACTCTGTCCATAGCTCGCGGCCAACATGCTATGGCCGGTCAAGCCAACTGAAGGCGCATAGAACGTGTACGCCGCAACGTTGCGTTGGTTTGCCTGCTTGATTGCTCGCTCCAGATCAAGCGTTTGTCCGGCGCTGGTTATATCGAACCCACGCGAAACGTCCAGACCGTCAGAAATCAACAACACCGCATTTCTGCCGCGCAGATTCGAGTTGAACGCACGCAAAGCTTCCACCACTTCAACGTACGGATTAAAGGGCGAAGCAGATGCGCTCGACCTGGGAATACGCAACGACTGTGCGGCCTTGTTTAGATCATTTGTAAACGGCTGGCGCACCTGCAAAGTGCCGGTCGTAATGTAACCGACCATCACGCGCGAGCCTCTTGGCAGAGAGCGGATAAAGTTGGCGGTTACGCCCAGCTCGTTGCCCACCTGTGACGTTAGATCGTCCTGAATAAGAATCGCCAGGTTAATCGGCTCGAGCACACGCGCGTTTCTTAGGTTGTTATCTCGGGTTTCATTCGCGCTCGCCGCAAAGCTCGTTACAGTTGCTGCCAGGGCTACCGACAATGCAACAATGCTTAAAACTAATCTTCGGTAAAACATGATCTTTTTCCTCTTGAATATTGGATTTTTACGTAGTTTTTGATGAGAAGTTGACGGAAAAGGATGCCCAAACGATCAGCGGTCGCCTCGCTTGCCTTTAGGCTTCGCGCTCGGATAAATTACTTCCAATCCGGAAAGTAGGACAGGCATTCCTGCCTGTCCCCAGCCGAGTGCACAGATGCCTGTCATTGCACAACAAAACAGGACAGACAAGAATGTCTGTCCTACATTTTCCATCCGAAAGGATTACTTTTATGAAAGCCTACGCTACGGAATCGATTCGCAACCTGTCGGTCATCGGACACGGCGACGTAGGGAAGACGCAACTTATTAGTTCGCTTCTCTACGTCGCCGGAGCCACACCACGCTGGGGAAAAGTCGATGAAGGCACTACTGTTACTGACTACGAAGAAGATTCCATTGCCCGCAAGATTACACTCAACACCGCGCTCGCTCATTTAGAACATCGCGATACAAAATTAAACTTTATAGACACACCCGGTTACGCGGCGTTTATCGCTCACGCTCGTCCCGCACTGCGCGTTGCCGATTGCGCGCTGGTGGTGGTTGACGGTGTGAAGGGCGTCGAAGTGCAAACGGAAAAGACGTGGGCCTACGCAAACGAATTCATGGTGCCGCGCATAATGGCGGTCACTAAGCTTGATAAAGAGCATGCCGATTTTGGTAAAGCTGTTGAAAGCGCGCAAAAAACTTTTAGTCGCGCAATTATTCCTTTTACTCTGCCGATTGGGAAAGAGAAAGATTTCCGCGGCGTCGTTGACGTGGTCCATATGAAGGCGTACGAGTTGGGCGCTGACGGTCAAGCAAAAGAGATCGATATTCCAGCAGAAGGTCGCGATTACGTTGAT
The DNA here is from genome assembly GCA_040003695.1 of bacterium. Lineage (GTDB taxonomy): Bacteria > Acidobacteriota > Blastocatellia > Pyrinomonadales > Pyrinomonadaceae > PSRF01. Next base: position 1,922 of record JBDUCB010000239.1, on the reverse strand, counting down.
AAGACGCGCGAACGATTGGTTGAGCTGGTAGCGGAGTCCGACGATGCTTTGATGGAGAAGTATTTCGAACAGGGCACGCTTGATGAAGCCGACATTCTGCCGAACATAAATAAGGCCATTGCCAATAGCAAACTGTGTCCGGTGTTTGCCGTTTCCGGTGCGACGCTCGTTGGTTTGCGCGCACTGCTAAATGCCATCGTAGATTACGCGCCGGATCCTGCGCATCACGAAGCTGAGTATGGACTGCCGGTTGATGCTGCCGCGGACGCTGAAAAGATAGCGCGCAAATACAGCGCGAGCGACCCGTTTTCGGCTTACTGCTTCCGCACAATTGCCGATCCTTTTGCCGGGCGCATAAACGTGATGAAGGTTATCAGTGGCAAGTTGCAAAACGATGCCACCGTTCTAAACTCGAGTCGTGGAACGATGGAGCGACTTGGCATGCTGCACTCAATTCAGGGCAAGCAGCTCGACAAAGTTCCCGACGCGCAGGCCGGCGACATCATCGCCTGCGTAAAACTGAAGGAGACGCAAACCGGCGACACGCTGTGCGATAAGGCCGCGCCGATTGTCTATCCGCCCGTCGAGTATCCCGAGGCTGCGATCGCCTTTGCCATCGAACCGAAATCGCGACAGGACGAAGAGAAGATCAGCGTGGCGCTTCACAAGATTCTCGAAGAAGATCCGGCACTGCACTTTACGCGCGACGCGCAGACAAAAGAGTTTCTGTTGTCCGGTTCAGGCCAACTTCATGTGGAGACTGTGGTTGAGAAACTCAGGAAGCGCTACAGCGTGGAAGTGACACTGCATCCTCCCAAAGTTCCGTACAAAGAAACGATCACGCAACGTGCGGAGGTCCAGGGACGGCACAAGAAACAAACGGGTGGCCGTGGCCAGTTTGGCGATTGCAAGGTTGTGTTCGAGCCGTTGCCGCGCGGTAGTGGTTTTGTTTTCGAAGACAAGATTTTCGGCGGCGCTGTGCCGCAACAGTTTCGACCGGCCATTGAGAAGGGCATTATCGAAGCCGCGAAGTCCGGCGCCATTGCGGGTTATCCGTTAGTGGACTTTAAAGTGCAATTGATTGATGGCTCGTATCACAACGTCGACTCAGACGAACATTCATTTCGCGCGGCGGGTCGCAAAGCGTTTCGAGCCGCGATGGAAAAAGTGAAGCCGTCAATACTCGAGCCGATCATGGATGTGGAAATCGTCGCGCCACAGGAAAACAGTGGCGACATTATGGGCGATCTCAATTCGCGCCGCGGCCGTGTGCAGGGCATGGAAGCGAGTGGCAAGTCGCAGGTGATTAAAGCGCAGGTGCCGATGTCGGAAATGCTTAACTACCAATCGACGCTCAACTCGATCACCGCCGCGCGGGGATCGTTTCATATGCAGTTTTCGCATTACGATCCGGTTCCCGGACAACTGGCGCACAAGATCGTGGAGCAGTCGCGAGCGGAAGGCCGTATACGCGGCGAAGAAGAAGAGTGAGCAATCGATTATCGGAAGCGGGGGCAAGCCCCCTTCCCAACCTTGAGCTTAATTCCGCTGAGTGGCATTGCTAAGGTTGAAAGGCTTTCAAGACCAGGCGAACCCTCAACAGGAAAGTCTCTCAGGTTGGGAAGGCGGGCTTGCCCCCGCTTTTAATACTCGGAAAATTTCTTCCTAAACTCAGCCGATCGCATTCGCAGTTCCAGCCAATCGCGAAACAATTCCGGCGCAACCAACCATACTCGCAGCCACTCAGAAATCTCTTTTGCTTCAGCCCGCTGCGTTTCTACAATGATTTTGCTGCGCGCTACAAGCAAAGAATTCTGGCGCGCGCCGACGATCACTTCACGCAAGCGTTGCAGTCCTGTCTCATCTTTCTGCTCGTCGAGTTCGCGACGCCGCGTTTCGATCTCATTGAATGATTCGAGCGC
>JBDUCB010000257.1:0-5095 GCA_040003695.1 bacterium | reverse complement strand
TTCGCGTGCTGCGCGGGCTTAAGCAGGCACATATCGCCGAAATTCTAAACGTCTTTACTGATGATGTGAATCACGGATGGACGCTCGCCGCCGGGGCGGTTGATATGGACGGAGATATGCTGCCGGAATTGTATTTTGCTAACGACTTTGGACCAGATCGTCTTTTGCACAACCGATCGACGCCGGGAAGACTACGCTTTGATCTCCTAAAGGGTTCGGAAACACTCACAACACCGCATTCGAGCGCGCTTGGTCGCGATTCATTCAAAGGAATGGGCGTGGATTTTGCCGACCTCAACGGCGATGGATTGCCGGACATCTACGTCAGCAACATCACTGCAGAATATGGATTGATGGAAAGCAACTTTCTTTTCTTGAGTACGGGAAGAATCGACCTAATGCAGAGAGGGATAGCACCATACGTTAATCGCAGTGAACAACTTGGTTTGTCCAGAAGCGGATGGGCCTGGGATGCGAAGCTGGCGGATTTTGACAACGATGGTGTGCCGGAGGCAATGCAAGCGATAGGTTTTCTAAAAGGAGAAGTCGATCGCTGGCCAGAGCTTCAAGAGTTAGCCATGAGCAACGACCGGCTACTTCACCATCCGCGGAGCTGGCCGCGATTTCAGCCGGGTGATGATCTGAGCGGCAACCAGCACATCCCGTTTTTTGTTCGTGCTAAAGATGGCCGATATTACGACCTTGCTGAGGACCTGGGACTCGCCGAACCGCACGTCAGTCGCGGCATCGCCCTGGCTGATGTGGATGGCGATGGGGGACTTGATTTCGTTCTCGCTAATCAGTGGGAACCTTCTTATTTTTATCACAACGATAGTCGCGGCCGCGGAGAGTTCCTTGGGCTTCATCTCTTGTTGCCGCTCCGCGTAAACAATCCCGCTACCACCCGGGAGCGCTCTGGGCATCCTGGCCCGGACACTTTAGGCCGAGGTGCCGTCGGAGCAACCGTCACGGTCTATTTGCCTGATGGAAGGCGGCTCGTCTCACAGGTCGATGGTGGTAACGGACACTCCGGCAAGCGCAGCCCTGAACTACATTTCGGTCTAGGAACCACTCCACCTACAAAATCGTTGCGTGTGGAAATTCGCTGGCGAGATCCTGCTGGCCAGGTCAATCGTGAACTCTTTTCGTTGACACCTGGCTGGCACACATTGGTTCTCGGCTGGCGATCGAAAGGAGATTCCCAGTGATCAAAGACCTACGTCTGGCAGCGCTGCGCCGCTTTGCTATCGCCATTACGATCCTCAATATCGCTGGTCATGCATTTCTGGGGTTTGAGCAATCGCTGGCGCAAGTGTTTGCTTCACTCTCGACGGCTTACAGCCTGGAGATTCTCCTGGCGGTAGTCGACGCACGGGCCAATAGGTACAGGCCCAGGTTTATTGATGGTCCAAGAGCGCTCATTGATTTTCTATTACCGAGCCACATCACTGGTCTCGCCGTGGCTATGCTTTTGTACGCGAACGAGCGAATTCTTCCGATCATTTTTGCCGTCACGGTCGCGATTGGATCCAAAGCGATATTTCGAGCTCCGCTCAGAAATGGCAGCAAACGACACTTCTTTAATCCTTCTAACTTTGGCATTGCTACGACGCTATTGCTTTTTTCCTGGGTCAGCATCGCACCTCCATATCAGTTCACTGAGAATCTGCGTGGGATCGGTCACTGGATACTTCCGTGTGTCTTTATCTTGACTGGGTCATTGTTGAATGCCCGGCTGACGCGCCGGATGCCCCTGATCCTTGCCTGGGTCGGCGGGTTTGCATTGCAGGCTCTGATTAGGAACTTGTTTTTTGGAACATTCTGGATCGCCGGGCTGGCGCCAATCACTGGGGTCGCTTTCCTATTGTTCACCTTTTACATGATTACCGATCCGGGAACTACTCCGGCAAAACCTTTGAACCAAGTCGCATTTGGAGCGGGCGTAGCTTTGGCGTACTCAATCTTACTTGTGTTCCATGTGGCGTTTGGCCTCTTTTTCGCGCTGGTTCTGGTGTGCACGCTGCGCGGCTTTGGACTCTACGTTCTTGCAGCGCGAAGAGTGCAAAGCGTAATCGAACTACCGCCTGCGGAACCCACGGCTGTGGTACTGAGGGAAGCATAACGATGAAAGGCGGAATTGCGATTGTCGGGTTGTCGTGCTGTTATCCAGACGCTCGTTCTCCAGGCGAACTCTGGGAAAACGTCCTCGCTCAAAGACAAGCGTTCAGGCGCATGCCCGACGAGCGACTGCGCCTCGCGGACTACCTGTCAGCGGACCGCGAAGCTCCTGACTGTCTTTATTCGACGAATGCAGCGCTCATCGAAGGATATGAATTTGATCGACTGCGTTTCAGAGTAGCCGGCAGTACCTTTCGCGCGGCTGATCCGGTCCACTGGCTGGCATTAGACATCGCCGCGCAGGCAGTCGCGGATGTTGGATTCGCGAAGAGCGAAGATTTGCCTCGCGAGAGTACGGGAGTATTTGTCGGCAACACCTTAACCGGTGAGTTCTCGAGGGCTGGGTTATTGCGCTTGCGCTGGCCTTATGTACGCCGAAATATCGAGGCATCACTCGCGAAAGAAAACTGGCCAGTAGACCGTAGTAACGCTTTCTTGAAGAGCGTCGAGACCACTTATAAAGAGCCGTTCCCGCCAATCTCAGAAGAGTCACTCGCCGGTGGACTCTCGAACACTATTGCTGGTCGTATCTGCAACTATTTCGATTTTCAGGGTGGCGGTTACACCGTTGACGGCGCGTGCGCCTCATCTCTCTTGGCCATTGTCAATGGTTGCTCGGCACTAAGTGCAGGCGATCTTGATGCCGCCCTGGCTGGTGGCGTCGACTTGAGCCTAGATCCATTTGAACTGGTGGGCTTTGCTAAGGCGGGCGCATTGGCGACGGATGAAATGCGGGTCTACGACGTAAGATCTAACGGATTCTGGCCTGGAGAAGGCTGCGGCTTTGTCGTGTTAATGCGCCAAGAAGATGCTGTGGCCCAGCGCCTTCGGGTTTATGGAGTCATCCGGGGTTGGGGCATTTCGTCCGACGGAAATGGAGGGATTACTCGCCCAGAAATAGATGGCCAACTCCTGGCCTTAAGACGCGCCTACGACCGGGCCGGTTTTGGTATCGACACCGTCGCTTATTTTGAAGGGCATGGAACTGGCACGAGCGTCGGCGATTCGGTGGAAGTCCAAGCTCTTTCCCGCGCTCGCTGTGGAGCGCAAGGTCAGGCTCAACCCGCCGCCTTGGGTTCTATCAAAGCTAACATCGGACATACAAAGGCAGCGGCCGGGGTTGCCGGATTCATTAAGACCGTGATGGTGCTTAACGCCGGTATCATTCCCGCAACAACTTCCTGTGAAGAGCCGCGTCCAGAATTCTGCGGTGATTCCTCCGCCCTTCGAATTCCAAGAACGGCTGAACCCTGGCCCAGTGATCATTTATTGCGCGCGGGCGTAAGTTCAATGGGCTTTGGTGGCATCAACGCACATGTTGCATTGGAAGCCGAAGAGCCTGCAGTCCGTCCCATGATCAGTACTCGCGAGCGTGCACTTATCTCCTCGTTTCAGGATGCCGAACTCTTTTTGCTCGGGGCTCAAAGTTCCGATCAGTTGCAGCGCAAGGTGGATCATTTGTTGAGTTTTGCCGAAAGGCTTTCGCGCGCGGAGCTCTCAGATCTGGCGGCGCAATTGGAGAATGATCTTGATAACTATGAACTGCGTGCGGCCGTTGTGGCGTCCAAGCCTTCTGACCTGGCGGATAATCTTAAAAAACTAAAACAATTCATCGCTTCTGGAAAGACGGAGACCGACACGCGGAACGGCATCTTCTTTAGTGCCTTAGCGACTCCACCGCGTGTCGGATTTCTTTTTCCTGGACAGGGTTCTCCGTCTCATTTGCGAGGCGGCGCTTGGCGTCGCCGCTTCGATTTTGTCGATGCGATTTATACGCGAGCGAAACTCGATGAGTCGGAAGACAAGACCTCGACGTTAACGGCGCAGCCGGCGATCGTTACTGCGTCAATCGCAGCACTGCGAGCTTTGAATGAACTCAATATCACAGCCCAGGTCGCTGTGGGCCACAGTTTGGGAGAGTTGACGGCTTTGCATTGGGCCGGCGCGATGGATGAGGAATCGCTAGTGCGCATCGCCAGAGCTCGTGGCAGGGCGATGATGGAAATAGGCACCTCGTCAGGTGCGATGGCAAGCATTGGCGCGCGTACGGAGGAGGTCCAGGCTTTAATGAATGGCGAGCGGGTCTGCATCGCCGCCTTAAACTCACAGAAGCAGACAGTAATCTCTGGTGAAGCTGTTTCTGTGAACGAAGTCGTGCGACGCGCGCGCGATAAAAATCTGAGCGCCGCCAGGCTCGCCGTTTCGCACGCGTTTCATTCGTGGCTAGTCGCACCGGCTGTCGCCGGGTTGGCGGCGCACCTTTCCAACGAACAGTTCGAGCCACTGGCCCGCAATGTTGTTTCAACAATAACCGGAGAACAACTCGCATCGCAGGCAAATCTGCCGGACCTGCTTTGTCGACAAGTAACTTCGCCAGTGCGATTCATGCAGTCCGTCAACCGAGCGAATGCAGAAGCAGTGGATCTCTGGTTAGAGGTTGGCCCGGGCCAGGTGCTCCGGGGAATCATGGGTGAGATTACAGACACCCCCGTCATCTCGCTTGATGCCGGCGGTGAATCACTCAGAGGTCTCTTGTGCGCCACCGGGGCAGCTTTTGTTTTGCGCCAACCAGTTAATCATGCGGCTTTGTTTGCCGGAAGATTCACTAGGGCCTTCAATCTCGATTGGCGCCCGAAGTTTTTCGTCAATCCATGTGAACTTGCTCCGGTTGTACAAAAGCTGCCGCAGTCCGCTGCTGAGGAAAAGACTGAACAACTCATAGAAGAACAGACTGTAGAAGGAATTAGTCCGGACACAAATTCTGAATCGATCAAGACTTCAATTCTCGACCTGGTTACAGAGTTGATCGCGAAACGCGCGGAGCTTCCGGCCTCAGCAGTCAGTCCCGACAGTCGTCTGCTGAGTGATCTGCATTTGAACTCTATTACGGTGGGCCAACTGGTTGCCGAAATCGCGC
>JBDUCB010000349.1:0-5122 GCA_040003695.1 bacterium | reverse complement strand
AAACTTCGAGCGAAGACCTGCAACAGCTGTTTGCCCAGGCGGGCACAGTCGAATCAGCAACTGTGGTTGAGGACCGCGACACGGGTCGCTCGCGTGGCTTTGGCTTCGTGGAGATGGCCTCGAGTGAGGAAGGTCAGAAAGCAATTGAGCAGTTCAACGGCACCGATTTTAATGGTCGTAATCTGACCGTCAACGAAGCGCGGCCTCGCGAAGATCGTGGCAATCGCGGCGGCGGCGGTGGCCGGGGCGGCTTTGGCGGTAACCGCGGCGGCGGTGGCGGCCGAGGTGGCTACGGCGGTGGCGGCGGCGGACGTGGCGGCGGTGGCGGACGCGATAGTTCACCGCGCTGGTAGCGGACTGGTAAATCGTAAATGGTAAATCGTAAATAGTTGAAGCGATTTACCGTTCGCAACGTTGCGATATTCAAGTTAAGAGCTAAGAGAATTTGGCGTCGAGAGAAACAAACTATTTACTATTCACGATTCACGATTCACTCTGAAAGGCGTTTATGGAGAAGGAAAAGTTGGAAAAGCAGACTTACGCGGTTGGTGACAGAGTTGAGAAATTATGCGAGGTGTGCAATGAAGAACGCGGGCACGTTGTCGCATCAGTCACCAAGCGTGGATTGATTTCGCGTGTTACGTGTCCAAAGTGCAGCACGAAGAGTTCGTTCTCAAACTCCGCTAAGCTGGCCAAGGGTCGCACAAAAGCAGAGAGCACTGACCCTTACGACTGGACGCGGACCTATCGCGCCGGCCAGACAATGAAACATCCAATCTGGGGCTCAGGCGAAGTTACTGCTTTGATCGAGCCGCGCAAGATTGATGTGCTGTTCGCGGATCGCATCCGGCGCCTGATTCATTCGCGACCGGAAGCCTAAGCCAGAATCGAATCGGTTTTTGACGCTGCCGCAGCTTGACGTCACAGATCTCCAGCTACCGGCAGCGTTTCCGTTTTTGCGACGTCCTTATCCTTTCGCCAACGTCGCGGCAGCCTTACTTTGCCGGAAGCAAACAATCCCAACCAAAATATGCCGGACGTTGCCGACAGCAACCCCGAAATCACGGTCACGCCTCGCGGCGTGATCGCGCGCAGCGACCAACCCGCGATCGACGTCGAGAAACTCCAAATGAGTATTTCGGTCGCGCGATCTGTGGTTGACACACGTCCACGCAGTTTATCTGGCACGAGACGCATGAGCAGTGTCTCCTGCACCGCAAACTCAGCGCCCAGCAAAATGCGGCCAAAGAATAGCAGCACGCACACCAGCAAGAGATTGGGCATCAACCCCATCAGCGCAAAGATCACGCCCTGTGCAAACAAACTCCAACCGATGAAGCCGGTGATGCTTCCGCGCATTTCAACGTAAGTTCCCGCACGCCGCGCGATCAACATCCCGATAAATAAACCCATGCCCGCTGCGAAATAGAGTGCGGCAACTGCTGAGTCGCCGCTGATACCGTGTTCGCCGGCAAACACAATGCCACCAAGTCGATCCGAGATTAGATTGATGGCCCCGCCGCCGCTGGCCCATAACACATTGGTAAAGATAATAGCGGCTACTGGAGCATGACTGATGATGTATGACCAGCCTTCGCGAATATCAATCCAGAATGGCGGGCGCTTTGCTTGCTCCTTTTCACTATCTGTTATGAGCGCGGCTTGTCGCGTTTGATTATCCGGAATTAGCCAAACCGAAAATGCAGAAGCAACAAAAGATATTGCGTTGACGATAAATGCGGCGCGATAGCCGACATTGGCAGCGGTCCAACCGCCAAGTGCCGCGCCGAAGGACATCAGCAGAAAGCGCGACGAAAACATGAGCGCATTGCCAGCAAGCAAATCACGCTCGCCGGTTATGTTGGGGAGGGCCGCATTTTTCGCCGCCTCGAAGAAGGCTCCGAAAAAGGAAAGCAGCGCCGTGCAAACGTAGGCGATCCAGAACTGCTCCGGTCCATGAACCAGCAAAAAACCAAGCGCCACACCAACGCGCGCAAGATCGGCAACAAGCATCACCGTGCGACGCGACCAGCGATCGACGAAAGCACCGGCGAGTGGAGCAAACATCGTGAAGGGCACCAGCCGGGCCAGCAGCATGATGGTTGTGACCTCTGGATCACCATGCGAAAGCGCGCGCACCAGTCCCAGCCCGGCAATGAAATTAAACCAGTTGCCAAGCTCGGAAATAACCTGCCCGACCCACAATCGTCTGAACGAGCGATTGCTGCGCAGGAGCTGGATGTAGGTTAGCGAATCCATCTTAAAGTTGGTTTCAAGTTTCAAGTTTCAAGTTTCAAGTTCGATCCTCAAACCTCTTTGGACTTGAAACTTGGAGCTAGAAACTTGAAACTCTGCCCAACAAAAAAGCCGCCTGACGAATTCGGCGGCTGAGCACTTACAGAAAAACTGCTTACTTCAACCGCCAACGAATTTTGCTGCTCGCTTTTCGAGAAACGCTCCGACGCCTTCCTTGAAGTCCTGTGTTAGTCCCGATTGAATCTGTAATTTCCTTTCCAGTTCCAGTTGTGCCTCGTAATCATTAGTCGCGCTTGCTTCCAGCAGTTTCTTGATCCTGCCTATTGCCGCAGTAGGCGCCTGGGCCAGCTTGTCGGCCATGGCCATTGCCTGTGCTATCAGTTCCGCGTCGGGAACGACTGCGTTGATCATCCCCATCTCGAGCGCTTCGCTAGCGGCAACTACCTCGCCAGTCATCATTAACTGAGCCGCGCGTTTCCAACCAACCAGTCGCGGCAAGATGAAACTACCGCCACAGTCCGGCACCAGTCCGATTTTTATGAACGCCTGATTAAAGCGCGCGCTTTCGCCGGCAACCACAAGATCGCAAGCCAGCGCGAAATTGCAGCCGCCGCCGGATGCCGCACCATTCACGGCAGCAATAAACGGAACTGGAGTTCTACGAATGGCCAGAATGCATTTATTCAACAGTTGCAACGGCTCGTCAAAGAAAGCCTCCACTTTACCGTTGCTCTCGGCCATACTGCGCATCTCGCGCAAATCACCCCCAGCACAAAAGGCGCGACCTGCTCCTGTCACCACGATTGCCCGGGCGCCATCTGCCTGTGCTTGAATCACTGCAGCCAGGAATTCCTCGCCAACGCTGGTTGTCAGGGCATTCAACGACTCCGGCCGGTTCAGTGTGATCAGCGAAACAGCGCCACGCATTTCTGATTGAATGGTTTCAAAAGCCATAGTTGTAATACCGAGCGCAGTTCTTTGCTGCCAAGCGTCAATGATCGACGCTCTTCCGTGTTCCTGTTTTCCCCAAGCTCCTGGAAAATTTGACGCTAGGTTCTTTGCGCGGCGCGATTGGCGCTAAAACACTCACCGCAGAGAACGGGACGTCCACTCGAAGGCTTGAAAGGAACCGTGTCCTGCTTGCCACATTGATCGCAGGTAATCTCAAATCTTTCACGTTCCCCGCCGCCTCCTCTTGAGGCGCCAAAGTTTGAACGGCGCGCATCCCGGCAGGGTTTACAGCGTTTGGGATGAGTCAGGTTGCGTTCCTGATAGTATTCCTGTTCACGTTCCGTAAAAGGAAAAGTGTTTCCGCATTCGGCGCAAGTGATCTCGATGTCTGGCATGTCGCTGATTCTCCCACGAGTGCGGAACCTAAAACGTTCCACCCTCTTGCTCTTCGGAACTTGGGCGAACCATCCTGTTTTGTTTCCCTTGGCCTGCGTCAGGATGAGGTTGCAAATGAATGCGTACAGCCTTCACTTGCGGTCGCCCGGATTCCGAAACGGTCAAGTGTTTGGAGTTTACTCCAGTGGGCGGAATGGTTCAATAAATCGGGGAGTGGGGGTACCGATGCAGTTCCGGACACTGTTGTCTATGGCTTGGCCATCTTGATGCGCGGCTAGTCTCTGACTTGCCGGGTTTGGTTTCGTTTGTGTGAAGTCTCCGACCCATTGGGCGGTCAGAGACCATGAATGATTAATTGATCTTCCCGGCAAGTCTCTGACTTGCCGCGCACCGAAACGGCAGAGCCGCAACGGCTGGCGAGAATCCTATCCAATTTAGTGACTGCATCAGTATCGGGTGTGATGCGTGGTTTTAGCTAAGGTTGGAAAGGATTAGGCTGGGCATCAGATTTCTATGGCGCCTGAAGCTCGGCCACGTGGCTGCGCACTGTTTCTCCTAATGTCTGCAAGTTGTACCCACCCTCGAGACACGAAACAATGCGACCCTGACAGGTGGCTGCGGCCCATTCCTTTGCCGCTTTTGTAAATGAAACAAAGTCTTCATCCTCCAACAGAAGTTGGCCGAGCGGATCGCCACTGTGGGAATCAAAGCCAGCGGAAATAATAATTAGATCGGGTTTGAATTTACCGCCGATGTCGTCCAGTGCAGCTTCAAACATGCGCTTCTGTTCCCTGGCGGGCGTAGCAGCACGCACCGGTACGTTTAAGGTGTAACCTGCGCCACGCGCGATGCCGGTTTCGCCTCGCGAGCCGGTTCCCGGATACCAGGGATACTGATGCGTTGAAAAAAAGAAGACGCTCGGATCGTCATAGAAAATGCCTTGCGTCCCGTTCCCATGATGAACATCCCAGTCGAGAATCGCTACGCGCTCAATTTCGGGATAGTGGTTTTGCGCATAACGCGCGGCAACGGCCACATTGTTGAAAAGGCAAAACCCCATCGCGCGTTCCGCAGTGGCGTGATGGCCCGGCGGTCGCACCGGCACAAATGCATTCGCGGCTTTTCCCTGCATGATGAGATCAATGGCTTCACAAGCCGCTCCGGTGCCGCGCAAAGCGGCGTCAAGAGAGCGCATTGAAACAACAGTGTCCGCGTCGAGGTATGCTGTGCCTTCGCTGACTACACGTTCGATCTGTTTGTAGAGCTGAGGCGTATGACAAGCCTGGACGTCTCCTTTCGGCGCCTGGCGCGCCTCCACTTCCAACAAGGAGGACCAGAGTTGCGAATCGGCGCGCAACGCTTTCATCACCACGCTATAACGCGATGGGGATTCCGGATGTCCTGATCCGGTGTCGTGTTCGTGGAAGACTGAATGATGAACGATGGCCGTGGTCATTTGGGACGTAAATCGTAAATCGTGAACAGTAGAAGAAGCTCGTGAATCGTAAATCGTAAATCG
>JBDUCB010000346.1:0-17385 GCA_040003695.1 bacterium | reverse complement strand
AGACCGTCGTGAAGATCACGACCAACGGCGAGCGTTTCATAAGCTAGTGAATAGTGATGAGTGAAAAGTGAAAAGTGATGAGTGATGAGTGCAAAGCAAAACACTGAAAAGTGCTTTGTCTCTTAACTCTTCACTTTTCACTCCCGGTCAACGTCGGCGGCCGCCTGAAAGCGCCCGATCGACCGATGCCATTCCGCCCCCGGAAATCAGCAGCGCTAGAGAAATTGCCAACAGAGACATTGGATACTCAATGCCTTTTGGGGCAAAGAACGCCGGCCAGTGCTGGGAAACGATTGCAGTGATCATCACGCAGGCCGTTAGGAAGGCGCCGACACGAGTCAGCAACCCGAGCAAAATCATTATGCCGCCCAGCAGTTCCGAAATCGCTGCTGCGCCAAGCCACAACCATGCCGGCTTCATGAAAGACAAAGGTAGCGACGAAAGAGAGTTCCATTTTTCAAAACCTGGACCACCAAAGCTGCCCAGCGTTTTCTGCGCGCCGTGGCCGACAAAAACCGCACCCATTGCCAGCCGCAAGGGCACAGGAATCCAGGTCGACGACGTCGAAATCAATCTCCTAAACATGTAAAAGATCCTTTCAAAGCTGAAAGCTGGGAGAACTCCCAGATATTAGGAGCGCAAAGAGCAAAGCGCAAAGAGTGAAACCCTTGTCTTAAGCTTTGTTGCTGGCTCTTAATCTTCGCTCTTTGCTTCTCAGGCCGCATGGGCCGAAAGTCGAGAGGCGATGGCTGGTTTTGGCTGGGCCCCAATCAACCGGTCAACCAGCTTTCCGTCCTTAAAAACGAGCATGGTGGGAATACTCTGAATCTGAAACTGGCCGGCCGTTCGCGGGTTCTCATCGACATTCAACTTTGCGATGCGATAACGCCCCTGCGCCTCGGCGGCAAGCTGTTCCATGATTGGACCAACCATGCGACATGGGCCACACCACGGCGCCCAACAATCCAATAGGACAACTCCCGCGCTATTAAGTATCTCCTGCGAGAAAGTTTGGTCAGTTACAATCAACGGCTTATCGGAACCGAGGTCTTGAGCCTTAGCGTTCGTCAGAGCTGCACTACACTTGCCGCATTTTGGGATGCGGCCAGCGGGAGGCTTCACCTCGACGCGGTTTTTAGTGCCACACTTTTCACACGTAACAATAGGCATCCGGCGCGTCTCCATTTCCCGAGGTAGTTTAGAGTCCAAGCTTCAGCTTGCTATTAGCAAACCACAACCTAAAGGTTGGACTCTGAACGGCTCTCATCTAATAACGTACTAGTCGCAAAAGTTTCGCGAAAGCCGCTTATCAATGCAAAATGGCTTAGGTTGACCGGAAATCACGTACAATTGCGCCAAGAGCCAGTTCATAAAAACAATGCCCGGCACTGATATCAAATTCACAATCGACGATCGTGTTGCGCGCATTACTCTGGCGCGCCCGCCAGTAAACATCCTGAACATCGCGATGATGCAGGAGATCAACGCCGCGCTCGATGAGTGTGCTCAACGGCGTGACCTGGCAGCAATCGTTTTTGATGCTGCACCCGAGTGCCGTGCGTTTAGCGCCGGCGTGGCTGTCGAAGAACACGCGCCCGAGACAATCTTTCAGATGCTCGATTCTTTTCATGCGATCTTTCGCAACCTCGAGCAAATTGCGCGACCCGCAATCGCCGTCGTCAATGGACCAGCGCTCGGTGGTGGATGTGAGTTGGTCACAGCCTGCGATTTTGTTATCGCCGGCGAGCAGGCGCGTTTCGGGCAACCGGAAATCAAACTGGGCGTCTTTCCGCCGGTGGCTGCGATTTTGTTGCCGCGAATTATTGGCGACAGGCGAGCACGCGAATTGATGCTGACCGGTGAGATAATCGAAGCACGAGAGGCACTTTCGCTGGGGTTAATAAACCGGGTTGTGCCGGCTGCTGAGCTTGACCAGGAAACGTCGCGCCTGTTGGCGCAACTACGCGGGCTTTCGGCTGCTGCCTTGGAGCACACCAGGAGAGCTATTGATTTGGGATTTGGGCGCACGCTTGATGCGGCGCTTAAAGAGGTTGAAGATATGTATCTTCACGAGTTAATGAAAACGCACGATGCAACCGAAGGCATCAATGCTTTCATCGAGAAACGTAAAGCCGCCTGGCAGCATCGTTAATAAGTGAAAGCAACGCGATGAGAAGTAAAAGTAGAGCCGTGGGCCGAGTGCGCAGGTTGGGCATAGTGCTGTCGTTGTTGCTGGTGCTGCCGACAAGTGTGCCCCAGGCCAACCCAGGAGTAACGGCGCAAAAGCGAGTACCCCGTGCTGCGGTACAGACCAGCCATTCGCGCGATCGTGAATCAACAGAAGCGGGCGAAATGGTTGAAGTAGCCAGCGAAACAGTTTGTAAAGAGCGAATAACTGATCCGAAGGGCAGCGCGCCAATCGATGATATGCAGGCCCGACCATCGCTTCCGGTTGATAGTCCGGAAGCGGTTGCCGGCGCTAAGCGCGCTCAGCGCTTGTTGCCGCAGGCGCAGCGGCTGGTCGTCAGTTCCTTAAGACAATTGTCCCGGGATTACAACGTCAACGGAAAGCATGGGTACGATCGCAAAATGCAGCGAGCGATCGATCGCGTCGAAGCGGTAAGAGACATTCAGCCGGACGTGGATTCGCGCGACAACGCATCCGTCCTGATGCGAAACCCGCGGACCATAATATTTGGAACTATTTTCTTAGCAGGTCTTCCCTCAGATGAAGGAATTATTAGCGTGCTATCACACGAGCTGGTCCACATTGCGGACGGCAGTCAGGACAACTTGAAATACTTGTTTCGTGCGGTTGGTAATCGAGCTTCGAACTTGACAGGCTTGAAGATTCGCGACCAAAGAGCGGAAGAGTTAACCTGTGATCTGGTGGGTACATTGGCAACGCGTTCTTATGTGGCGGCGACGCCGAGTTACGAAGGCTTGCCGCAAAGGATATCGCGCTCGCTGGAACATAACTGCGTGGATACGGATGAAGGCGACGAGGATCACCTTTCTCCTCGCGATACGATTCGCGCAATTCTCTTTTTAAAACCAGCGTTGTCGCGTGAGCTTGTCTATGGCCGTTAGCGTCTCATTAGCGGCAGCCTTAAAGGATCGCTTCATTGACATTCGCCAGATACCATTTTTATCATCGCCGTAACGAAGCGCAGGATCCGAGTTGACCAAATCTCCTCCAGGCAGAGCATCCCGTCGATCAGGGAAACATTGCCAACCGCAACGCGTTTCATTTGGACGCACTGTTGTTGAAACCAACAGCAGTAAAGGTGCAATTCTGATCATCATCCTACTTGCAATGCTGCTTGCCAGCGCGTGCTCATCGATAATCGAACGTCAAAACGTGCGTCCACTCGTTTTGCGCGATGTTCCTGCTACGCGTCTCGCTTATCGATTTGAAGCCGACATAAATGTGCCCGACGACGTTAAGAATGAAGACACAGGCGATAAGATCGAAGCGATTCAGATCGACTTCAACACGCGACGAGAGAATGATGCGCTGCTGCGAACGGTGCGCTCGCCAGATGGCCAACGCGCGCTGGTTCTCTATGGCACGGAAGATCAGCCCAGCCCGGCATTTAGTATTGATGTCTATTCGTCAGATGGTCATTTCCTTCGTAACCTGACGCCTCCCGATCTCTCCTGCGTGTTCCCCGAAACAGTGGCCTGGTCGCCTGATGGAAACTTCATAACTTTCATTGCGCATCGTGGCGTGAAACCAACGCCGACGCCGACACCATTAGGCGCAACGCTGCCTGAAACTACCGAAGCATCGCCGCTACCGTCAGTGGCTCCGGCTTTTGCCGCGGTGGCAATGTTTAGTACTGAGCAGATCTATATCTGCAATCGCGATGGTTATGATTTGAAGCCGCTGACAAAGCGCGAAGGTCTCATCTATTTTTATTCTTCATGGGCGCCGGACAATCACGCGCTGGTTGCGCTCGCCTGCAGGGAAAGCGAATGGGACGCCCGCGAAAAGGAATACAAGCTGCCGGCCGGGCGGCCACGTTTGGTGAATGTCGATGGAAGCGAGCGGCTGCTTGATGACAATCTCAGTGATGGGTTGCCGGCCTGGTCGCCTGATTCTTCAAAAGTAGCCGCAGCCTTTGATGCCGACGTGATGATTTACGATGCGGCTACAAATAAACCAACGCAGTCCCGCATTCGCCTGCGAGATGCGTTGATTGCCGCTTCCAAAATTTACGAAGAGAAGAACGCGGCCGCTACCAAAAAGAGCGATACGAATACCAATAAAGCAGAGCCTGCCGCTACGTCTCAATCAGCAATTCCCGCATCCTTCAATCCCATCGTGCGGCTCGAGTGGCCCTCGCCAGAAAAGCTCTACCTGCAAACAGCGTACGTCCGGTTACTGCCGAATGACTCAATCAGCACTTTTCAACGCTGGCACCTCTTGGTGCTAAGCCCCCAAGCTGCTGTGTTGCGGTAACGGCAGACCGACACTACTGATTTTGTTGGCAACTCAGGTTTTATGCAGGTTGTGGGTATAATTCATTCATACGGTTTCCTACATATCCAGGAGTTGTAATGACTGACAACATTTCGGACCGCTCTCAGGTAAGAATCACCGGCCGCATTCTGTTTCTAACCGAAGACACTTCGCTTATTCGCCAGCAACTGCAAGCTCAAGGCGACGAGCGCCAGAAGATTGAAACTCAACTCGCCGCACGCCTGGCGAATGACGACCTACCGCTGATGAGCAACATCTCGACCGACGAGATCACGCCGGGATGGGTTTGTTTTTACTACGACGAAACGCTTGGCGAATATGTTTACGTCGGCATGCGCGAAGGCGCGGTGAAAAAAGATGAAGTGAAGCAGGGCGGGTTTGCAGTCGTTGTCTCCGGGCTTTCAAAAGGATGCGGATCGTCCAGGGAGACGGCGCCGTACGCTGAAAAGTGGGCCGGCATTCAACTCGTCATCGCCAAAAGCATTGAAAAGATCTACGGGCAGAACTCACAAAACATCGGCCTGCTGACCTCGAACGATTTTGGACTTATCGGGCGAATTTGCAGCGGCGAGGAAATTCCATTGAAGCAATTTACCGACGGTCTCGATCCGATTTCGCACGCTATCGTCGAGTACGGTGGTTTGTTCAACTACAACAAGGCGCGCCTCGCCGGTAAGGTGTCGCCGCCAGCCTTGATGTCAGAACCACCTACGTTAGCGGGTGGGTTGGGTCACAAACCGCGACCAATGACCATTGTGGAAAAAATAATTGCGAAGCATGCCTTTGTTCGCGCCGGCAAAATTGGTGTGGAAGCAGTGAAGCCAGGCGACGCTTTGTTTGCCGTGGCCGACGTGCGCTTCTCGCATGAGTACGTCACGCCGATGGCCGAGTCGCTGTTGAAGCAAGCGCTGGGTCCAGATGCGCGCGTGACCGAGCCGGAATCAGTTTTTGCTTTTCGCGATCATCTGACTTTTCTGGGCCGTGTTATGTCGCAGAAACATCGCGACATGGGGCTGCTGGAAAGAGCCGAAGGTCTCGCCACCACGCAGGAAGATTTCACTACCAAGCAAGGCATCAGACTGTACGGTGAAAATCCTGAAGGCGGTTCGGAAGCGATCTGTCACAACGCAGTGGTTGAAGACCTCGCCTTGCCCGGTCAAATTGTGATTGGCACCGACTCGCACACCTGCATGGCGGGCGTGCTTGGCTGTTTCGCTTTTGGCGTTGGTTCGACGGACATGGCGAATGCCTGGTATGCCAGAGACATTCGCATTCGCGTGCCGGAAACTGTGCGCTACGTTTTCAAAGGGCGAAAGCGCGCCGATGTCGCCGCCAAAGACGTGATGCTTTACATACTCGCTTCCGAATACATGAAGACGAGCAAAGGCATCGGCAAGGTGCTCGAGTTTGCGGGTGATGATCTTAAGAACTGGCCCATGGATGAGCGTGCGACCTTGACGAATATGTCGGTGGAAGCTGGGGGCACGACGGGCATCATTGAGCCGGATCAGGTGACGCTCGATTACATTGTGAAGATGCGTGATCTCGATGCGGATGAGGTACGCGAAGGATTTACCTTCAGCGACACGGACGCAGAATACGCCGCGGTGTTTGAAATTGATCTTGATGAGATTCGACCGATGGTGGCCACACCCGGCGATCCGCGCAACGGTATTCCCATCGCCCAGCTTCCATCAGAAGTAAAGATCGATGCGGCATACGGAGGCAGTTGCACTGGCGGCAAGATGGCTGACATGGACATGTATGCCGAGGTGTTGCAGAACGCACTCGCTCAAGGGAAGCGTGTCGCGCCCGGCGTTCATCTGTATCTGCAGTTTGGTTCGCAGAAAATTAAACAGTATGCGCGCGAGAAGGGGTACATCGAAATTTTTGAACGCGCAGGCGCCGAGTTGATTGATCCTTCATGCGGCGCGTGCATCAACGCCGGCCCAGGCGCCTCGCCAAATGCCGAGACAGTTACTGTCAGCGCGCAAAACCGAAACTTTCCCGGCCGCAGTGGCCCAGGCAAACTCTATCTCGCCTCACCCTACGTCGTTGCCGCCTCCGCAATCGCCGGCAAGATTATCGAACCGTTTGAGTTTCTAAGTGAATGGAAAGAAGAACTGGCCCACGCTTGAAGCGCAGAATGAGTCTTGACGACTTGGACGCAATTCCATCAAAACAGCGTGCGCAGATTCTTCGAAAGATCAGCCGACTACAGCAAGGCCTTTATGGAGACATAAAACGGCTGCGTGAGGCGGACTTTGCGTATCGTTTACGGATGGGTGACTACCGGATATTGTTCGACGTGGAAGATCCCGTTATTGTGATTCGTAGAATTGGACACCGGAAGAATATTTATGGGTAAGACTATAGAAAAAGAGCTTAGCCGGACGATTCGGGAGAAACGCGAGCAACTTCAGGTGATTCGCGAAGAAGTCGAGAACCTAATTGATTACCTTGAGGTATTGGAGGCGCGTGCTCGCGATAAAAATAAACCCACGACCGCACATTCCGAGGTAATGAAGGGTTATCGGACAAAGTAACCCTTCCTTTCGCTTTACAGTTCCTCTGGGCCACGTCATTTAGCAACCGATTACTGTAGGCTCGAGAACGGTCGCAAAACTCAGCTGATTCTATCCGTTCCCTATGACAGTCAGACCCATAGTTGATTACCCGGCGCCTGTACTTCTGCAACCGGGTGAGCCGGTAGTCAAATTTGATTCTGAACTCGAACGGTTGACCCGCGACATGTTCGAGACGATGTACGAAGCGCGCGGCGTCGGCCTGGCGGCGCAACAGATTGGTCTGCCGTTGCGTTTGTTCGTCATGGATTGCGATGGAATAAAACTGGTGGCCGCAAATCCCGAAATCATTTCGGCGGAAGGTGAGCAGGATGGCGAGGAAGGCTGTCTATCGGTTGGGGCTATTCACGCCGATCTCAAGCGGGCCGATACCGTGAAACTGCGAGCGCAGGACCTTTCAGGAAAGTATTTTGAAAAAGAAGCTACTGCCCTCGCCGCGCGTTGTTTCCTGCACGAAACCGATCACAACGACGGCATCCTCTTTATCCGCCATCTCAGTCCATTACGGCGTGACTTGCTGGTCAGAAAGTTTCGCAAGCTGAAGAAAAACGCGGAAGCGTAATCAATCTAAACATTCCTTAAGTTTGCTCAATAAAATCGGGCTGCGACAAACATGCGTCCATCGCAGCCCGAAATGTTTTTGCGGGCGAGAGCCCACGCTCCCAGTATTTAGATACCTCGGATCCAAACTACGGCGTTACAGCCGGTGAAGCTTTAACCGCCGGCGTGTGAGTCATCGCGGGTGATGGCTTCGTTGCCGGTGATGCTTTCGGCGAAGCCGCCATCGCCGGCGATGCCGTCATCGCAGGTGATGGAGAAGCCATCGCTTGCTTTTGAACACGCACCGAAGCTGCGGCTACTAACTTCCATTCGCCATTGCGCCTGGCAAACGTATCTATGTACCGGTAATCGCCGCTGATATCCATCGTCTTGCCATCCGGCATTTTGTACTTGCCGTTCGTAACAGTGCTGCGGCCAGACGCAAATGCGGAGTCGGCATCCAGCACGGTCACGGTGAGATCGGAAATCACCCACGAGTCGGCAGTCAGCGCGCCCGTCTGCATGTCCTTAACATCCTGAGCCTTGTTTCCAAGACTGCCATCGGGATAGATAAAAACAGCATCGTCAGCTTCTACGCGCTCGACGGCGGCAACATCTCTTTCCTTGACTACCCGTGGCCAGTCATTTTCGATGCGCATAATTTCTGTTTGGATTGAAGCAGTATCAACTCTTTCGGGTGAGGGTGCAGTAGTGACGACCGCTTGATTCGTATTGGCGGCAGGCTGACAACCGCTCAACAACAACACCGACAACCCGAGGGAGCAAGCTCCCAAAAAGACAGTTCGTTTCATGATCACTCCTTGGCGTGGCTGACGCCTGACGAAAGCAAATTGTTTTGGAAAAGCACGTTGCTTCTATGCCAAAACGGGCACAGAGTCAATAGTCCGGATCAAACTTTTTCGTGCTTTTTTGGCTCCCGCTCCTAACTTGTGCAGCGGGTCCCCAGTGCGACGAAAGTTCCCCGAAAAGCCATTGACATCGAGAATTGTTGGCGATATTGTGCGGACAGTTGAATTAACCAGCGGCCGGCGTCCAGGCCCGACATTCACCCAACGCATCCACCGAATCATTCGGGCGCTGTCCTGACCGCAATCTCTTTGAGGAGACATCCTGATGATTAAATTATTACCTGATCCCTCCGCTTGGGTTCGTCTCTTCACGGTGCTACTGCTGGGCGCCGGCTTGTCGTTCCTGATGGCCACTTCAGCTACACAGGCACAGCGCAAGGCAAGCGCAGACGATTCGGCAATGTTCCATGACTATCGCGGCATTCAACTGGGAATGCTGGCCGACGAAGTTCGCAAAAAGCTTGGGGAACCGAAAGACAAGGGCGACGAACAGGACTTTTTCATTTTTGGCGAGACAGAAACGGCGCAGATCGTTTACGACAAGACTCACAAGGTGATCACTATTTCGGCTGACTTCATGACGCCTGGCACCGGCATCCCGACTGCGAAACAAGTCTTCGGCACTGAGCTTGAAGCCAAAGCGGATGGTTCTGTTTACAAGATGATTCGCTTCCCAAAAGCGGGCTACTGGCTCTCTTACAATCGCACGAGCGGTAACTCTCCGTTGACGACAGTGACGCTGCAAAAGATTCAGTAGGGCAATACCGATCAAAACAACCTCTTTACGCGACCCTCGAAGGGTCGCGTAAAACTGTTTTTGGAACCCCGGTTTCCGGGGTGACGCGCGAAACGCACTTACGCTAGCACCTCACGCGGGCTGCGGCGCTCCCCGGATGCTGGGCTATTATATTTCATGCTTTCAGCGTGATGATGGCAACGCACACTAAATTCAGCGGTGACATAACCGCCCTCAGTGAACCCAACTCGCGCGCACTAGCGCGCTCAATAAAAGAACGCGCGCTTGCCGAGGGCTTTGAAAAAGTCGGAATCGTTCCGGCTCAAACTCTCGATCGCGAACATGACAAGCTGGTTGAATGGCTCCAACGTGGCTATCAAGGTGAGATGAAGTGGATGACGCGCGATGCGGAAATGCGCAGCGATCCGCGCAAACTTTTCCCCGCGGCGCGCTCTGTCATCGTCGTTGCCAAGAACTATTACACACCTGCTCAACACCGCGACGATGCTGAGACAGGCAAGGTGTCGCGTTACGCGTGGGGCGACGACTATCACGATGTAGTCGGCGCTCGCTTACGTTCACTACTTTCCTGGATAAAAGAAGAAGTACCTGGAGCGGATGGAAAAGTGTGCGTAGACATTCAGCCCGTGATGGACAAAGCCTGGGCAGTGCGTGCCGGGCTCGGCTGGCTCGGTAAGCACACCAATGTCATCACTCCCGAGTATGGATCGTGGGTTTTCATAGGCGAGTTGCTGCTGAATCTTGAACTTGAATACGACGTGCAACAGGTTGAGGACCACTGCGGCAGTTGCACGCTTTGTATCGACGCGTGCCCGACCGGCGCAATTACTGAACCCTATGTCGTTGATTCAAACATATGCATTTCCTACGCGACCATTGAGTTGCGCGACGACAAAATTCCTACGGAGATAAACGAGAATCTGGACGGCTGGCTCTATGGTTGCGATATCTGTCAGGACGTTTGCCCCTGGAACCGCTTTGAGCAGGTAACGGATGAAGCTCGCTTTCAGCCGCGTGCGGGAAACGTCAACGCCGATCTTTCAGATGTACTCGATCTGACGCCTGAAAGTTATGCCAATCGCTTTCGTAGTAGTGCAATGAAGCGGGCAAAACTTTCGGGACTTCAGCGCAATGCGCGCGCTCTTATCCATAGGCTCGCGCATACCGAATCATAAAGCTGCGTCTAGAGAATCTGCTCCTACTCTGCTAGGATGTTTTCGTCATGCCCAGATCTTAAACCTTCGCAGTAAACCAACACTGTCAACCAGCTTTTGGCAGCACCTTAACGAGCTTAAGTGAAGTGAGTACAGGTATTGGATCGGGTACAAATCTCGGTCGTTATGAAGTGCGATCTCTGCTCGGCGCCGGCGGAATGGGTGAAGTCTATCTCGCGCGGGACAAACAGCTCGACCGCGACGTAGCTCTGAAGATCCTTCCGCCCGATCTCGTTTCCAACGCCGACCGGATGCGACGCTTCGTGCAAGAGGCGAAGGCCGCCGCAACACTCAACCACCCGCACATCGCTCATATTTATGAAATCGGACAGGCGGAAGACGTCACCTTCATCGCCATGGAGTTCATTGAAGGCCAAACGCTGAAGGAGAAGATCCACCTCGATCAGATCGAGCTGGGCAAGGTTCTAAGATATCTCCAACAGGTGGCGGAAGCCCTTGATAAGGCGCACACGGCTGGTATTGTGCATCGTGATTTGAAGCCCGAAAACATCATGATTACGTTTGAGGGATACGCAAAGATCCTGGACTTCGGGCTGGCCAAACTAATAGAGCCGCTAACCTCGGGCACCAGCGGGACATCAAACAGTCAGGCTGACACTGCGATGTACATCCAGCATTCAACTCCAGGCACGGTGCTGGGTACCCCGGGCTACATGTCTCCGGAACAGGCACAGGGCAAAACCAGCCAGACCGATCATCGGTCAGACATTTTTTCGTTTGGCTGCATTTTGTTCGAAGCGGTCACCGGACATAGACCTTTCGAGGGTGATTCGGCCGTTAAGGCGCTGTACAAAGTAATCTACGAATCCGCGCCTTCGATCAAAGAGTTCAGTCCGTCTGCTCCGCCTGACCTCGAGCGAATTGTTCGACGCTGTTTGGCAAAGGATCCGGATGACAGGTACCAGACGATCAAGGATGTGAAGATCGAGCTAAGAGATTTGCGACGGGAACTGGAGAACACTTCGAAGCCGGACCTACGCAGAGAGCTGTCAGTCGATCCTGATCGTCACTCGACGGACCACAGACTTGAATCCAGCGGTTCTCATCGCAGAAGCCAGGACGAACCCATAAAGGCCGTCAAGCGGCGCGCCAAGCCATCGAAACGTGTTACGCCGTCCACGTCCCGCCGATCACAATCGAGCAAACCTGTTGATTCGCTTGCCATCCTTCCTCTCTTCAACGTCAGCGCCGCCCCGGACGTGGAATATCTCAGCAGCGGAATCACCGAAAGCATCATCAACAATTTGTCGCAAGTGCCCAAGCTACGGGTGATGGCTCGTGCAACAGTATTTCGTTATCACGGCCAGGAAGTGGATCCTCAGGTTGTAGGTCGAGAACTCAATGTCCGCGCCGTATTGGTCGGCCGGCTACTAAGTCGCGACGACCAGCTTCATGCTCATGTGGAGTTGGTTGACGTCAACGACGGCTCGCGGCTCTGGGGCGAAAATTATCAAGTGAAGTTTGACGATATTTTCGCCGTTGAGGAAGAGATCGCTGTGGCGATCTCGGAAGCCCTGAAGTTGAAGCTTTCGGTAAAGGAGAAACGACGGCTCCGCAAGCGATATACGGAAAGCGCGCTGGCTTATCAGCTTTATCTGAAGGGTCGCCACCACTGGAACAAGCGAAAAGAAGAAGATATCAAGAAAGGTATCGAATATTTTCAACTGGCTATCGAGGACGACTCCGGCTACGCCCTCGCCTATGCGGGGCTCGCTGATTCATACATCGTGTTGATGGAATACAGCGACATTCCTTTTGACGAAGTGAACGCCAAAGCAAGAAAGGCTGCGCATACAGCCCTCGAAATCGACGACACCCTGGCCGAGGCTCACACATCAATCGCCGCGTTGGGCTACGACGATTGGGGACTGTTGGGCGCCGAAAACGAGTACAAGCGGGCTATTGAGCTTAATCCGAACTATGCGACGGCCCGCTACTGGTACGCGGAGTATCTGTCGCACTTAAGCCGCCATGATGAGGCCGTCCTCCAATCTCAATTGGCCCTCGAAATCGATCCCCTCTCAAACGTTACGAATACCGCTGTCGGAGAAGTATTCTACAGGGCCCGCCGTTACGATGCGGCCATCACTCAGCTTAACAAGGCCATCAAGGTTGATAAGGATTTCCATCGGACCTATCGCAGCCTGGGCAAGGCCTACATGGCGGTGGGGCACTATGAAGATGCAATTGCCGCTTTTGCCACCGCAGACAGGCTCATGGGAAGAAGCGCGGAGCAAGCTGCGGCCGAAGCCGATTCGCTCAAGCGGGCTTATGCCTCGCGGGGTGAGCAGGGTTTCTGGGAAGAAAATCGATTAATCTTGATGAAGAACCTCCAACATGGCGACTACGCCACTCCCTACCTGGTGGCGATCGCCAACGCTCACCTCGGCGATAAACAGGCCGCTATCGAGTGGCTGCAACAGGCTTACAAGCAGCGCGACCGAATGTTGCTGCACATCAAAACCGAAAGCTGTTTTGACAGCATCCTGGACGACGACCGCGTCAAGGACTTGATTCAGTTGATCGGATTGTCGTAAGTCACCTCTTTTTCCGTCAGTTCACGCCGGTCAAAAATCGTCTCTTACGATTGGATTATCGTTATTCCCAGGGTCGTTCGCGAAAGAAGTCGCTAAGGTCGTGATGTTTGACTCGAAAGGGATGAAAGTTCGCCAGCACGTTTTCGATTGCTGCCGCATTTTGCGGCGCCAACTCAACCAAATTCGACCGCAACAAGCCGAGTGTTCGATAACCAAACCACATAGACATCAAGCTTTCAAGGATACGCTCTTCCAGGTTAGGAGTGAGCAGTTCGAGGCTGACAAGGTGGCGAAGGAAAAAGCGAATATGGACCAGGGGCTCGCTAAAAGAGCGATAAGGCGGGCCGGGTTCATGGATAAGAGCAACCTCGTCGTCCCGGAAGTCTGCGTGTTCATAGAAGCGTTGGTAAACTCGGCCATATCCCTTGACGCCGAGATCGCGCATTTCGTATGCGCGTATCGCACCCAAGGAGGATAAACCCCAGACCGACCAACCTGCCGAAACCGCGGCGCGGATCTCCGCATGTCCCACGGATAAGCACTGCTGAAAATAACCGTCAACGAGTATCACCACTCCCGGAGGATGCGCAGCAACCAGTCTCTCGACATCATGCCGCTGAACAGGTGGCCGAATCTCAGCGCTCTGCCTGGCTTCGAAGAGCAGCTCATCGCTGCCGCAGAAACTCGGGCCTGCAAACATGTAGGGTCTACAATTCGTCTCGGACATAGTCTCTCAGCCGCACGCCGATGCGCCGGGTCGTCGAATTGAAGCATTCGAGCCCCGGGGCCAGCACACGCATTGCCTGAATCGGATTATCAGGCGATGTAAAGACAACTCGCAGCACCCGGCGGATTCCGTTTCGCTCCAGCCTGCCGAGCATCAATTCCAGGGCTGAGTACAAGTCTGTCACTGAATCCGACCTGTCAGGAATGTTTTCAAAGTCGATGATCGCGTCCCGCCGCGACACGTCGCGCTGCAGTCGTTCCGCGTAGTCAACACGTTCGCTTGCCGACATCGTTGCGAACAACTCATAGCGCTTTATCAAATCATCTCGTCCACCGTGAATGAACGACAGACGGCTTTGCAGTGCTTCACAGACTGCGCGCGTCGCGGCTATGTTTTTGGAAAGGTTGCAACCGAAACCTTCCGAAATGTAAACGGGATTCGTCGATTGTTGTTCGGCAACGATTGCCCGAAAGAACGGGATACCAAAAACATTCGCCTGAAAGCGCACGTAGAGTTCGAGACCGGCATCGTGGACGCTTTCAGCAACCTCTCGCAGATGCGACGGCAGAGTGTCGCCGGCCACCAGTTCGGAGCGATCGTCCACGAACATGAAAGAAGAGCAATCGCGCTCGATGAGTTCGGCCAGACCGTGGATTGTTGCTTCAAGAATCGAATTGCCAGAACACAGCCCGTTTGAGTTTGAGCCAAAGTAACGGTGAGTTTGGAGGGACCGGGGGAAAGGGAGAAATACCAACTCGGCTGGCACGAGGAACGTTTCGTCGGTTCGAAGGTCGATAGCCTCTACACACGACATCGGCTCGTCCAACTCGATTTCCGCTTCCATGAAAGGGCAGAAATCAAGAATGCTGTCGGGCCGATCACGGCCCTCAAAGACGTCCCGCGCCGGCACCGTTTTCAAACTGAGCGTCGAACGCCCAAACTCCGCGAAGGCAAACTCAATCGCCTCCATATAGGCCCCAACGCGAGCTTCGTCTACCGACATGCCCTTGCCCGCGTTGACGCACAATGAGCCCGGCAAGGCGCCAGGGCGAATACTGGCGAAGACCGGTACGCCGACAATGTCGAGACGCGTGATTTCCGTGACGCGCGTTATGCCGAGCTGCGCAGCCAAATTTCGGGCACGGGCGTATGTCACTTCCAGCGGCTCGTCGCGAAGACTCGAGCTGAGATGGAATACCCGGCTCACCCTATATCCCCGTTTGTGGCGGTCTACTTTTTCTTGGTGTCGTCGTCGTCGCCGAAAATATAGCCACCGCTTGCGGTGATTTTATCTTTGAGATGGTCAGCAAAACGTGCAACTGTGGGCCCGTCAAGGGCGACGGACGTTGACTTCAGTTTCTTTCCTTTGCCCTGGTCATCGTCGTCATCTTCTGTAATGTGCGCCGGTGACCCCGTCAGGCCCTTCCGCAACGCCGATTCCAACTTCGCGGCGGTCTTGAGATCGATAGTAACTTTGGCTGGGCTTTTTCCTTTGGCTTTAGGCATTGATTGTGCTCCTTCGAATTGTCAAAAGATTAGAAATAAATGGCCGGCAAACCCGTCTTGTCCCAGAGCGAATCCGACCCCATGCCGGCCGTGGCGCCGGTTCTTTATTAGTCCAGCTTGCAGGTGGTTAATTCCGTGGCACAATCACGAGAGGAATCCTGAAACAATGGCAATTAAGAAGTATGAAGGGCCGTCTGACGGTGTGGAAAAAGCGCTTTACTGTATCAATTGCTCTAAGGTGAATGGTCCTTCGTCTGCTCGTACAAGTCAAAGTGCCTCGTGCTTGCGCTCCCCCTTCTTTTTTGGTTTGGAAAAACTGAATCGTACGCACTGCCAACCAGGAAGACTGGTTACAAGACTTGCAAGCTACTGGGACATGCTTGCACTCAAGGGCTGGGTCTGCCGACCTTGCGGAATGCCGTTGGTAATGGCCGCACAATGCGCCTGTTTTCGGCGAAAGTCAATTGATACTCGCACGGCAGCGTCTTTAGCCATGCACCTCGCGCTGTTATACTACTAATCCTGCCGAGACCAAGAAAAGAAGCAAACGCGAATTGCAGTATCTGCGAATCTGACTGGTTCAAGCTCAACTCTAACTGCGAGGTAGACTCGATGAAACTTCTGGTTTGTTTATTGATTACATGCGCAATCATCATGCTCCCGCATTCAATTCGCGCACAGCAACCAAAGACGCCTGCCGATCTGCGCAAGCTGGCTGACGATTACTACAACTGGCGCAATCAGCAGTTTCCGGTTTTCTCGAGTGATGCCGGTCTGCACACCTGGGACAACAAGCTAACTGATTACTCGCTGTCAGCTGTGCTGGCTCGTCGTCTCAGGGTCAAGGAAGACCTCGCAAAAGTGCGCGCAATGCAGACCGCCAACTGGAGCAAAGATGATCGCATCGACTGGCTGCTGTTTCGCGCACAGCTTGATGGCACTGATTTCTTCAATCGCGTAATCGACTTCGAAGAGAGCGATCCGCAGACGTATGTTAACGAGTGCAGCAATGCGATCTTCTCGCTGTTGAAGAAAGAATACGACACGCCGCGCAATCGCGCCCTCGCGGCAACCGCGCGGCTGAAGCAGATGCCATTTGTGATCGAACAAGGCAAGAGCAACCTGACGAAACCCGGACAGCTGTATGCGCAGCTGGCAATAGACTCGGCGCGTTCCATCGACAGTCTCTTCACCGATAGCTTGATGACGCTCACTAAAGGTATGTTGCCGGCGGAGAAAAATGATCTCGTCAAAGCGCGTGACGCAGCGCTGGTTTCAATTCATGGTTTTGCAGATTGGCTGGAAAAGCGTTTGCCGGGAATGGTGCCTTTCAAACCCATGGGCGAAGCGAATTACAACTACCTTTTGAAAAATATTTACTACCTGCCGCTTGATGCGAAGCAGGTCGAGATGTTGGGCCAGGCTGAGCTGGCGCGTTATAGAGCATTGGAATCGTTTCTTCCCGATCCGTCGCTCGCGGATCCAAACCCGGCGCGCAGTGCAAATGTCCCAAAAGATCAGGAAGCGTTTCTGAAGGCTTATGAGAGCCGCGAAGCTGAGATGATTAACTTTTTGAAAACTAATCATCTAGTAACGCTGCCGCCTTACCTCGGACGATTTGAAATTCGGCAACTTCCGGAAGCGTTCAAGCCGACAAGTCCCGGCGGCTTTATGAATCCGCCCGGCGTTTACGATAAAGACGACAGCGGTTTTTATTTCATTCCTACTTACAACCCGCAGTCGAAGAACTTTTACATTCGCGCGGCCATCGAAGATCCGCGGCCGATCCTGGGCCATGAGGGAATCCCCGGCCACTTCCTGCAACTTTCAATTGCGAATCATTTGCCGGATGAAATTCGCCGCCAACATGGCGACGGAGTTTTCGTCGAGGGCTGGGCGCTATATGGCGAAGAGATGCTGATGCGCACCGGTTTGTATCCGATGAACTCAGCATCGCAGGGACAGGTGCTGCGCCTGGCGCGTTATCGCGCCGCGCGCATCGGCGTTGATGTGAATCTGCACACCGGCAAATGGACTTTCGATCAGGCAGTAAAATATTTCATGGAAGCGGGCGGTCTCGATCGCGAAGCGGCCACCGGCGAAGCAGCCGGCGCGGCAGCAAGTCCCACGCAAAAGATTTACT
>JBDUCB010000308.1:0-5134 GCA_040003695.1 bacterium | reverse complement strand
CGCCCCACGCGGGTTATTGTAGGCCCGGTGGGGCGAGAAACCGGAAAGCTCCGGTTTAATTATCGTCGGAAGCAGCGCTTAAGTTCGCCGTGGGGTACCGTAGAGAGTCGCGTAAATTGACTCTGCTCTCGCCTTTCTCCCGAGTATTAGGGAGGCGCGAGTACAGCCTTCCAATATTCTATTTTCAAGTAGAGCCAGTCTAGGCTTCTAGTCGCATCGATGTCAAGATTCAGCTTGACCGCAGCCGAAGCATACAAAGACGTTGACAGACATTCTTGTCTGTCTAATTTTGATAGATTGCGATTTCTAAATGATAGGGACAGGCAGGAATGCCTGTCCTACATGGACAGACAAGGACGTCTGTCCTACAACACTTTGCGAATAGATTCTATTCTTGAACATAATCTGTTTCTGGAAATTATTTCTTCTGAACTTTCGCTGCCACAATTGCCGCGGTAGGTAACAACCAAACAATGGAACTCGCGATTTCTACGCCCAGGGATTTCAGTTTCAAACGCACAGTGATCAGTCACGGCTGGTGCGAACTACTGCCATTTGAAATCGACCGAGACAAATGGATACTGCGCCGTGTGTTGGATTTGAAAGACGAACAGCCTGTAACCATAGCGATTACCGCAACTAGCCGACAAATGCGTCTCAAGACTTCGCGCCGCCTCAGCCAGCGCGCCACAAAGAAAGTCATCG
Organism: bacterium; assembly: GCA_040003695.1. GTDB lineage: Bacteria > Acidobacteriota > Blastocatellia > Pyrinomonadales > Pyrinomonadaceae > PSRF01. Next base: position 4,429 of record JBDUCB010000308.1, on the reverse strand, counting down.
CTGAAGTGCGTCACATGCTGCGGCTGGATGACGACATGGCCGGGTTCTATAGTCTGATGACTTTGGAAAACGAATTCGCCTGGGTTGCCAGTCAGGGCGCCGGTCGCATGCTTCGTTCGCCCACAGTTTTCGAAGATCTGGTGAAAATGATCTGCACCACGAATTGCTCCTGGGCCCTCACCGAGAAAATGGTGACCGGTTTGGTGCAGAATCTTGGTCGGCAAGCCGGCGATGGCCGCCGTACGTTTCCCACGCCCGAGGCAATGGCGCTTATGCCTTTGAAGTTTTATGTAAACGAAGTGCGAGCCGGCTATCGTTCGGCCTACTTGAAGGAGCTCGCCGACCGAGTGGCGTCTCGAAATCTGGATGTCGAGCAGTGGCTTCACAGTCCGCTCGCAACACCCGAGCTGATAAAAGAGATGCGTGGCGTGAAGGGTGTTGGTCCATACGCGGCAGAAAATCTTCTCAAATTACTCGGTCGTTACGACGGACTCGCGTTGGATTCCTGGACGCGCGCAAAATTCTTCACGGTGCGAAATAAGGGCCGCAAGGCGACGGACAAAAAGATCGCCCGCTATTACTCACGTTTCAACGAATGGCGTGGCCTGGTCCTGTGGTGTGACGTGACGCGCGATTGGCTCGAAGTTTAATCTTTCCAACGCGCCTCTAAGTTTTTGGATCGTTAGCAATTAGAAATCTCCTTCGCTCGACGCTCCACTAAAAAAAGTCTGTCACAGAAATCCGTCGCACGGTGTTTACGGTGCAGACGAACTTAACTTCTGCATCGGCAGAACAGGTCGAATTGGATTTGTGGACCTTAATCTTTGTTCGTCGTTGTTACTAACACTCCCTACGGAGATTGACGGAAAAATAACCAAGGAGTTTCGAAATGAAATCTTTGATCAAACAAGTCGCAATAGCTTTGGTGATTGCATCACTCACTGCCGCCAGCGCTTTCGCAAAAACCAGAACGCAGGCCGTATCATTCACATCAAACACGACTGTTAACGGCACGCTTGTTAAGCGAGGCAACTACCAGTTGAAGTTCGACGAGGAGAAGGGCGAGCTGTCGATCGTAAAGGATGGCAAGGTCATTGCGCAGGCGGCCACAAGCAAGGAAAACCGAACCGGCAAAGCACACGGCTTTGAAATGAGAATGACTGGGAGCGGTGACGAACAGCGGTTGATAGGCATCGCATTCTCCGGCTCAAATCAAAATATTGTGCTCAACGGCTCATCGGCCAGTCGTTAAAGTCTGAGCCAATAGTGAACGCATGCTGCTTCGCTAAGAATCTTCATCCCTACGAATCGCTCCCGATGCTTTAAGGCCCGGGAGCGATTCTATTTTTGTTTGAGCGATTCCACCTTCGAAAACGGCGCTTAGCTTGCTCTTTGCAAAAGTTATTGACAACTTCATTGGCCATCGGCGAATCTAACGTTCCTCGAGCACGCGCCGCCCGGGGCGAAGTGGTAACAGAATCGATTTGCTTTATGAAGAGAAGTTGTTTCGCCCTGGCAGTTTTGACCATCGCTGTTGTCACTCTGGCTCCGGCGCAAACCCCCCGGCCATCACAATCTCCACAGAATCCTGACATTCGTCCGCGCCTTGCGACGCCGGTTCCCACACCCACGCCCACTAGTATTCTGAAGGCCAGACCCAATGTGCCGGCCGAGCAGCAAACTGATTCAGGCCCGGCGCGGGGAGCGCAACTGGGAAACACAACCGACGTTGTTCCGAAAGTCGCGGGACCGGCCGCGATCGCGCGACGTCCGGAACCACTGCCTGCCGCCGCGCAATTAATATCGCCGCCGGTAATTCGCACGCGCATCTCAGAAGCAGAGCGGCTTTTGAAGTCGCGTCCGCAGCTCACTTCGCTTACCTTACCCTCGATCGATTTTGTGACTCTTGCGGCATTGGATCACCTTAGTGGCCGCGTTCATCTGATCACGCTGCCAAAGGATACGTTTCTGACCAAGGGCTCAGAAGTAATGATGACAAGTTCGCTTGGCGTCCCCATAAGCGTTCGCATCATACGGGCGAATGGCGTTAACACGGCCGTTGCAATTTTTGACGCGCAGGGTCGGTCGCTGGTGCCGCTGGTGGTCCAGTATCCGATTGAAAAAGGCGGCGTCTTTCGCGAAATGGCGTATTACACTTCCGCGCATCCAGCTTTGCTTTCGCCGGATCTATCCCGAGCGGGGCGCGCCTACATTCACCGCATGATGACGCTTGCCGTGCAGCGCTTGCGCGACAAGGGAACGTTCATTTCGCCGCAAATTGTGGACGTGGCTGAGCGTCTTTGTTTAGTTGAACATGTGGACCACGATCGCTTTCGCCTCGAGAATCGGTTGGCTCTATTTGACGAAATCTATTCCCTCTATGCTTTGAACGAGCTTGACACGTATCGCTATTCAGTAAGTTTTGCAGGTGCGGGTGGCATGGTGCAGATGATTCCCTGGGCCTACAACCTGGAACGGCAGCGCCATCCGGGGGTGGGTTTGACGCCCGACTTTGTTGTGGGTATGCGCAACCACGTCAATGCGCTTCAGGCGATGCTGCTTTACATGCAGGACACCTGGAACGACCTAGCGGCCAACGAAGATGTGCAATACGCGCTGAATGCAAAACTGGCGACGCAAACCGAACTACTCGCCGCCGGCTATAACTCGAATGCTGCCCGCTTACCGCCTTACATTCGCCGGGGCGGCTCGGCCTGGCGCACGCTTATCCCGCGCGAGACGCAGATTTATTTGCAGATTTACAAAACCCTGGAAGCAATTGTGCCGCAAAAACCGCACACGACTTTTAGCGTGCAGGACGGCAGACAAAGAATGCAGGCCGAACCGGTTAACGACTTCTAGCTTCCTTCAATCAGTGCCCGGTCTCGCGGCGTCGTGCAACCGAATCTGGTGATTCGGTTTGCGACTGCGTTTGCGTAGCCAGTTATCTTTGTGCTCAAGTCCGTGCATGAAGTCTCGCTCGGTTGGAAAGGTAGCCCATGAAAAATCAAGCAGTTAATAAATCGCGTTTCCTGGTGACATGCGCGACGGTTCTATTCATCGCATGTGTCGGGCTCGTGAGGTTCGCGCCGGTGGGTCAAACATCGAGTCAGCAGCCGGCTGCCGCTGTAGATAAGCCGGTTGAGCTGGTACAAAAAAACATCAAGGTGCTAAACGGCTTGCCAGAGTCGCAGTTAATTCCGGCAATGAACTTTATCAGCTCATCGCTTGGCGTCCGTTGCATCTATTGTCATGTCAACAAAGATGGCAAGTGGGACTTCGTCAGCGATGAGAAACCGGAGAAGAACACGGCTCGTGAAATGATCAAGATGGTGTTGGCAGTTAACAAGGACACTTTTCGCGGAAACACGGAAGTAAGCTGTTACACCTGCCATCACGGCCGGACTAATCCCGCCAGCGTACCAGCGCTTCCAATTCCTGAAGTCACGCCGCACCCGGCTGCCGCTGAAACAAAACCCGGAGAAGCGAAGCCCGCCGACACCGCACCCACTGCCGATCAAATTCTTGCGAAGTACACAGAAGCACTGGGTGGCAGCGGTGCAATCAACAAACTGAAAACACGGGCAATGAAAGGGAGTTGGATCACCAGCAACGGGCTCACGTGGGGTTACGAAGCATACCAGTCCGGTCCCGAAAAGATTTATGTCGTATTGAACACTCCGAAGCAGGGTATTTTTGAACGTGGCTTTGATGGCAGCAATGGTTGGGAAAAAAGCAATCGCGGCGTGCGCGCGCTGGGAGCAGAGGAACTTGCGAACATGCGACGGTATACAGATTTGTTTAGAGACCTCAAACTCAAAGATCAATTTTCGCGATTGATGTTTGGCGGCAAAGACAAGATAGGCGACCGCGATGTTTATGTCTTGCGCGGCATGACCACAGACAATCGGCGCGAGCGACTCTATTTCGACGCGCAAACCGGTTTGCTCGTCCGCCGCGTCACCAGTATGCCGACGATGATTGGCATGATTCCTGAGCAGGTCGATTTTGAGGACTACAGAAGCGTGGATGGGCTGATGCTGCCATTCACCGTTCGCGTTTCTTCGGTCGACCCGAACATCAGCTCAACGCGAAAGTATACTGAGATAAAGCTGAATGGACCGGTTGACGAAACAAAGTTCAATAAGCCGCCGGCACCGCCGTCACCTTAGGTCATCCTTAAGAACTCGATATTCGCCCACCTGGCGTGACGGATAAACCTATCTAAACGAGCGCTATCGCTGCACAACGTTCAACTCCCGGCTCGCCGTATTCATCAATAACGGCGGGCTTTTGCTTCGCCTGGTTACAAATGAAGGCATGGAATGTCGATTGCCAATCTGCAAGCGGCAGGAATTTTCAATAAGGAGAATAGTTTTGAGTAAAAGAATTTTCGATCTGGTCGCCAGCACCACGCTTTTTATGGTGG
>JBDUCB010000186.1:0-5139 GCA_040003695.1 bacterium | reverse complement strand
GCCCGCAGCGCCGATGGCGGACATAGCTGGAAAACTATCAGTCCTGATTTGACGTTGCGGCCGGGTGAAAAAGAAGCAGATGCCAAAGGCGTCATCTATACGATCGCGCCTTCGCCTGTCGCCGCCGGCACGATCTGGATTGGAACTGACAACGGTCTGGTCCAACTAACTCGAGACGAAGGCAAAACCTGGAACGAAGTGTCGCCCAAAGGGCTCGCCCCGTGGAGCATGATCAGTTTAATTGATGCTTCTTCGCATGATCCGGCCACGGCCTATGCTGCTGTGGATCGACATCAGATGGATGACATCAAACCGTACATCTATCGCACCCGCGACTTTGGCAAGACCTGGACACAGATAACCAACGGAATTCCGGACAACACTTATGTTCATGCCGTGCGCGAAGACCCGGTGCGCAAAGGTCTGTTGTTCGCCGGCACTGAGACCGGGGTCTTTGTTTCTTTCAATGACGGCGAAAACTGGCAACCACTGCAACTTAATCTTCCGAGCGCTTCGGTGCGCGATCTTGTGATCAAGGGAAACGATCTAGTGATTGCGACGCATGGCCGATCTTTCTGGATACTTGACGACATTTCGCCGCTCCGGGAAATGAATGCGCAGGTTGCCAATGCAAGCGTGCACCTGTTCCAACCGGCAAGCGCGATTCGTATTAGAAAGAATGAAGGTCACGACACGCCTTTGCCGCCGGAGACACCTGCCGGAAAGAATCCGCCGACCGGCGCAATCATCGACTACAGTTTGAAATCAGTGCCGGTGGGCGAAGTCACATTGGAGATCCTGGATGCGCGCGGAGCTTTGGTCAGAAAGTATTCCAACAATGACCAGCAACGGCCGCTCGATGAGTCACAGCCGTTTCCGACTTACTGGTTCCGGCCGCCGTTTCCGCTTGCGAAGAAGGTTGGCCTTAATCGTTTTGTGTGGGACCTGCGTTACGATCGGCCGCCAGCGTTGCGTTATGGCTACAGCATTGGCACGGCATTCGGCGAAGATGCGACGATGGTTCCGGAAGGACCGCTCGTTTTGCCGGGCACCTATCAAGTGAAACTAACGGTTGATGGCCGCAATTATACGGCGCCAATCGAAGTGAAGATGGATCCGCGCGTGAAGGTTGCGCCACTTGCGCTGAATCAACAAGCCGAGGTTGAAAAGCGAATCATCGCCGCGATGAATCAAAGCTTTGCGGCTGTCCAGCAGATTGTCGGACTGCGCGAGCAGCTAGCCAAAGTGCTGAGTCAAACAAAGCCGGGAACGGCCGACGCAACACTCGCCGAAGCGGCAAAGGCGCTCGATAAGAAAGCGGCGGAGTTAGTGGCTGTCGAGGAACAGTATCCGCCAGTTGGAATCATTTCGGCAGCATCAATCAATGGCGCGTTTGGTTCTCTATTGCGATTGATTGAAAGCGCGGATGCCGCGCCGACTGCACAGGCGAATGAAACTTTTATCACCTACAAGCGTTTGCTCGATCAGCAACTGGCAAAGTGGGAAGAGTTGAAAAGAAAAGACCTTCCGGCGCTGAATGTGATGTTGCAGCAAAAGCAGATGCCGCCGATCGAAATCTCGGACAAGTAATAAATGTCCGACAAACTTTAGTTTGTCGCAGGTGTTTGATTGGCGACAATCACGACAAACTAAAGTTTGTCGAACATCAAAACAATTCTTCGAGCGCTTCCTCGACTGAGCGCACGCCTACCGTTCTTATTCCCAGCATTCGTTCCAGACCGGCAGTGTTTGACGAAGGCATGACAATCGTCTTGAAGCCGAGTGCCTGCGCCTCGCGCGCGCGCACCACCGCTTGTGTTGTTCCGCGCACTTCGCCTGTTAATCCAACTTCACCAAATACCGCCGTGTGCGGATCGATTGGCGTATTGCGAAAGCTCGAGGTGATTGCTGCTACCACGCCGAGATCAACCGCCGGTTCGTCAACTTCCAAACCACCCGCAATGTTTACGAATACATCGTCGCCCAGCATCTGCAAGCCCACGCGTTTCTCGAGCATGGCCATCAACAGCGCCACCCGATTCTGATCGACGCCCTGTGTCATGCGCCGGCCAGTGCCATATTTAGTTTCGGAAACGAGGGCCTGAATTTCCACCAACAGCGGCCGCGTTCCTTCCATGCATGCAGTGACCACCGAGCCGGCGACGTTTTGCGGACGCTCCTGCAAAAACATCTGCGAAGGATTCGCAACGGGAATCAAACCTGCGCCGGTCATTTCAAAAACGCCGATCTCATTCGCAGCGCCAAAGCGATTCTTCACTGCCCGCACGATGCGATGATTGTGATGGCGCTCGCCTTCAAAATAGAGAACGGTGTCGACGACATGCTCCAGCGCTTTGGGTCCGGCAATCGATCCGTCTTTAGTGATATGGCCTATCAGAAAAACCGGAATGGTGCGCCTCTTTGCAAGCAGCAGAAACTGATGCGCTGCTTCCCTCACCTGCGACACCGAGCCCGGCGCCGATTCAATCATTGCCGAGAAAACGGTCTGAATGGAATCAACGACGATGGCGGTAGGTTTAAGCCGTTCGACTTCATGAAAAATGTTTTCCAGATTTGTTTCCGGTAGCAGGTAAAGGTTCTGAGCTTTAATTCCTAAACGCTCGCCGCGCAGTTTTATCTGTCGCTCAGACTCCTCGCCTGAAACATAAAGCACCGCGCCGCCATTGGCGCTAAGTTGATCGGCAACTTGAAGCAGCAGCGTACTCTTGCCGATACCCGGGTCGCCCCCGATCAGGACAAGTGTGCCGGGAACGATGCCGCCGCCCAGGACTCGATCGAACTCGGTCACGCCTGAGGCAATGCGCACCTCGTCCTGCGATTCGATCTCGGAATAAGCAATGGCTTCGACTTCGCGAGCCTGGAAAGTGTTTCGCGCGCTTCCCTTTTGCCAGGCGCGAGCGCGCTCTTCGACCAGCGAGTTCCATTCGCCACACTCAGGACATTTTCCCAGCCACTTGCGCGACTGATGTCCGCAGTTCTGGCAAACAAAAATTGTTTCGGAGTTTTTCAAGCGAACCTTTTGCAACAGGTAACGGTACGGCTATGCCGCCTGATGTGCGGTGGCGGCTTTGCCCCACCGTACCGATCTGGCTCTAAATCATTGGGGCTGCGCCCCAGGGTTGGGGCGTAGCCCCTCGGAAGCGAGCGTTAACCGGAAGGTCAGAGACCTTCCGCACATCAGGCGGCATAGCCGAAGAATTACAACAGCGCTTTCAGCGCTTCGGACAAAATCTACAGCAGCGCTTTCACATTTTCGACTGGCCGGCCGAGTACCGCGCGGTTGCCGCGCTCGACAATTGGTCGCTGAATCAAATCCGGATGTTTGACCATCAACGAAACGATCTGATCGTCTGTGAACTCATCCCTGCCCAAACGAAGCTCGCGATAAATCGACTCTCCGGCGCGCAGCAGCTCGCGTGGTTTGATCTTCAGCTTGCGTATCAATTCTGTGAGTTTCTTCTTCGTCAGCGGTTGGTTGTAGTAGTTAACCTTTTCAAAGTCGACGCCGCTCTCCCGGAGCAGCTTGTCCATCTCGCGGCACTTCGTTCAAGTTGGCTTTTCGTAGATTGTAATCTTATCGCCCATTTTTATTCCTTCCCAGTCAGTTGTCAGTGGTCCATTGTCAGTAGCTCGCAAACGCTGGACGAGATTTATCACTTGAACTGAACATTCGGGGCGAATGATTGCAACTGACCACCAACTACTGACCACTGACCATCACGGAAATATTCCCCGCACCCGGGTCGCTTCCGCCACGCGATCGACGGCCAGAATGTACGCACCAGTACGCATGTCGGTATCGTACCGTTGCGCTGTTTCATACACAGAATTGAATGCCGTGCGCATGGTCTGCTCCAGCGTTTCATTGATCTGGTGTTCCGACCAGAAGAACGAGTATTGATCCTGCACCCATTCGTAGTAACTAACAGTCACACCACCGGCATTCGCTAGAATGTCGGGAACCAGAAACACGCCTTCGTCCTCCAACACCCGATCGGAGCCCGGTGTCGTTGGTCCATTGGCCAACTCAGCAATGATTTTTGCTTTAACTGAGCCAACATTTGCCAGCGTGATTGCATTCTCCAAAGCAGACGGCAAAAGAATGTCACAATCCACTCCAACGATGTCTTCCGGCGACATCTCTTTTACTCCTGAAAGACCGCCGAGAGACTTGGTTTCCGCCTTGTGTCGCAGCGCCGCTTGAATGTCGATGCCAGTCTCGTTGTAGACGCCCGCCTTTGAATCACAGGCAGCCACGACGCGCGCGCCATCTGCCGCAACCAGTCGCGCGATGTTCGCGCCTGCGTTACCAAAACCATGCACCGCAACGCGCGCGCCTTTTAGATTGATGCCCTTAACGCGACATGCTTCGCGCAATGCATACAAACAACCGCGCGCAGTCGCTTCCGCTCTTCCCTGTGAACCGCCGAGTGAAAGCGGCTTGCCGGTTACCACACCCAACTCCGTGTGGCCGCGGATCATCGAGATGGTGTCCATGATCCAGGCCATGGTTTGCTCGTCCGTATAAACATCGGGCGCTGGAATATCGCGATCGGGTCCGATGATCGGCGCGATTTCAAAAGCGTAGCGGCGCGTCAGCCGTTCCAGTTCATCCTTTGAAAGGCTCTTGGGATCACAAATCACTCCGCCTTTGCCGCCACCGTAAGGAATGCCAACCGTCGCGCACTTCCACGTCATCCACGACGCCAGCGCCTTAACTTCATCGAGCGTCACGTTTGGGTGGTAGCGAATGCCGCCCTTTGCCGGACCACGCGCGATGTTGTGTTGGACGCGATAGCCTTCGAACACCTGCACATCGCCGCCATCCATCTTCACCGGAATGGAAACTATCAACTGCCGCTTCGCAGCGCTTAAAACGTGGCGCGTCGAGTCGTCAAGATCCAAATAGTCGGCTGCGCGATTGAATTGTTGTTTGGCAATTTCAAATGGATTGAGTTCTTCCTGAAGAGCTTCCCTGGTCGCCATGCGTGTTCTCCTGGAAAGGGCGTGCGAGAGCGGCGCAATCCTAAGATGTCCAATGTCCAAAGTCCAACGTCCAACGTCTCAAGTTCCGAGTTCCGAGTTTCGAGTTTCAAGTTTCAAGTTTAGGTCTCCGAA
>JBDUCB010000025.1:0-17427 GCA_040003695.1 bacterium | reverse complement strand
CCGAACGGCGCGCACGCTCTTTTAGCGCGCGATGGCCGTCCAGTCGCCGCCCCCGCGCGTGATCGTTTGGCGGAGTTGATCGCCGTTCCAGAACTTACGGTCGGGGTTGCGCTTTTTGGCCTGCTGGTCGCGGTTCTTCTGGGAGGATTGCACGCCCTCTCACCCGGGCATGGCAAGACTGTGGTGGGAGCGTACCTGATCGGCTCGCGGGGCACCGCGCGCCATGCGGCTTTCCTGGGTTTGACAGTGACGATTACACACACGGCGGGAGTCTTCGCTTTGGGAGTTGCGACACTGCTGGCCTCCGAATACGTGGTTCCCGAACGATTGTTTCCGATACTTAGTCTCTTATCAGGCGCGATAGTCGTAGTCATGGGAGCAACTCTACTGATTCGCAGATTGCGCGCCGCGTTTAACCGGCACTCACTCGCTCAAGAAGATCACGCACACGTCCATGGCTACGGTGAGCATACCCATGGAAACGATCACGATCACTGGGGCGATCCTACGCAACAGCATTCTCATGGAGGCGTCAGTCATTCGCACCTGCCTCCTGGCGCTGCTGGATCGCCGGTGACCTGGCGTAGCCTTTTGGCACTGGGCATCTCGGGTGGAATTCTGCCTTGCCCCTCGGCGTTGGTAGTCTTGCTGGCGGCGATTTCTTTGCATCGTGTGGGCTACGGTTTGCTTCTGGTGTTGGCCTTTAGCGCTGGTCTTGCCGGTGTTCTCACCGGAGTTGGTTTGGCATTTGTGTACGCAGGGCGTTTGTTTAAATCCAGTGGCAGCTTTGGTCTGGTTGGGCGAGTGCTCCCTATCTTTAGTGCCCTGGTGATTACGTGCGCAGGTTTGGCAATATGTTATGCGGCCCTGGACCAAGCCGGGTTAAACCTTTTCGCGAGAGGTGTAAATCTCGCACACGAATTCGCCGCAATGGGCACGAACGGAGCATCGCTGCAAAGTCTCAGCTCGCTCGGTATGCTTGGTTTGGGAGTAATCTTCGGGTTGAAGCACGCCACGGAAGTTGACCATATAGTTGCCGTCTCGGCGATCGTCAGCGAACAGAGGAAACTTATTCGCGCGGCATTCGTGGGCGGCTTATGGGGAGTGGGGCATACTACTTCGCTTATTGTCGTCGGCGTTATCGTGCTGTGGTTGAGAATCTCGATTCCGCATTCTGTCGCCGACTGGCTGGAATTCGGTGTGGCCCTGATGATCATCAGTCTTGGCGTGATGGCGATGATCAGGGCGCTTCGTTCGAGGACCACCATCCATGTTCACCAGCACGTTCACGATGCCTCGTTGCATACCCACATCCACTTTCACGAACCATGCCACCAAGATGAAACGCTGGCGCGGCATTCACACGAGGTCAAACGCATCGGACTCAAACCGGTGATAGTCGGGGCAATGCATGGACTGGCAGGATCGGCCGCGCTCACTCTTCTGGTGTTGACCCAAATCAACTCAGCAGTTCTCGGTATCCTTTACCTTGCGGTCTTCGGTGTCGGGTCCATAGCGGGGATGCTGTTGATGTCCGGGCTGATGGGCCTGCCATTTGCGCTCGGCTCACGCAGACTTACAAAGCTTCACTATGGTTTCCAAATGCTTGCCGGCGGATTGAGCGTTTCATTTGGGATTTGGTATGCGTACGTTACCGGATTTGCCGCCGGCCTCTTACCTTTCACTGGTTAGCCATCGTGGCATTTCACCGGATAAGGAACGGGGAAACCCTGGTATTTCTTCGGTGGGCAATCGGGACAATTATCTATTTCGGATGCGGACGAAACACGATGTCAAAATGGGGCTTCCAGGTCTTGCCGCCATCACTCGACACTTCTGCCGTTTCGCGGACACCGCCGTCAGCGTGGGTCCACAGTCCGCGTATCAACAACGACTTGCCATCAGCAGAACGATCGCTGCCCGTCAATACCATCCGGCCGTCTTTTATTCCGCCTTCGAGCATTAGAAGCTGTCCGCGATTTGTCACCCAGCTTTGATGCCAGACCTGGCGTGATGAATCATAGATGGTGAAACTCTCTCCCTTTAAGCCGTCACGTTGCTCATAAACCTCACGGAGCGCGCAGCCGTCAAGCATGCTTTCGACTCGATTGCGGGCTATGACAGTGCCAGGGTCATTCAACTCGAACGTGTCCCAATCGCCGATCCAGAAATCAAACTGGTGGTATTCGGGCGCCTAGTGGAGTAACTCAAGGCAGTTAGGCAGGATCGTCGCGACCTTGTCGCCCTTGCGCACGCCGTTTGGGCGGCTCGCGGATCGCCTGGTGCGAAAAAACATGATCGCCGGCGGGCTCGCGGTTTGGAGTCTATTTTCCGGATTGACCGGATTCGCCAAAGGTTTTTGGACCATGTTCTTCTGTCGTCTGATGGTCGGAGTTGGCGAAGCGACACTTGGACCGGCAGCGCTGTCGTTGCTAAGCGACTACTTTCCGCCGCGCATGCGCGCGACCGTGCAGGGAATTTACTCTTCCGGCATTGCCATCGGCAGCGGCTTGGCATTTTTTCTCGGCGGTTGGATCGGACAAAACTTTGGCTGGCGTTGGGCCTTTTATTTTTTAGGATTCCCGGGGCTCGCGCTCGCTGTCGTTATTTTCTTTTTGCGCGAACAGCAACGCGGGCGAACTGAAGTTGCCACAGTTCATTTCAGTGCCAAAGATTGGAAGATATTGTTTAGCTCGGTGCCGCTGAGATACCTCTATCTTGGTTATGGCCTTTTCGGAATCGCCTCAAACAATCTCGGCATCTGGGTGCCATCGTTCTTTGTCCGTGTTCATCACATGAGTTTGGGTTTAATTGGCACGGTGGCGGGCACACTATCGATCGTCGTGGGCGTGCCGGTGACGATTCTCGGCGGTTACATGTCCGATCGCTTCCGCAGATTTGGCAGAGGTGGCCGCATGCTATTTAGTGCCGGCCTGGCTATCGCTTCAGTGCCGTTGTGGTTGGCGCTGCTATTCAACAACAACCTCATCGTGTTGCTGATTTTGAATTCGGTTTTATTTGGACTCGCCTTGATGTGGCTTGGCCCGGCGGCAGCGGACGTTCACGACATTGCCGGACCTCATTTGAGAGGCCAAATGTCTGAAACTGCAAGCCCAGCAGCCATCCAAAATAGAATTCTCGCTGCCCTTCCGGCTAAAGAATACGCGCGTCTGCTGCCACACTTGACAGCAGTCTCGCTACCCTTAGGTGAAATCCTCTACAACACACAGGACCGTATCGAATACGTTTACTTCCCCAATTCGGGAGTCGTGTCATTTGTTGCGCACATGAAGGAAGGCGCGAGTATTGAAGTCGGACTTGCGGGCTGTGAGGGCATGGTCGGAATGCCCATTCTCTTTGGCGATAACTTCTCTCAAAATGAGGCCATCGTGCAAATTGCCGACGGTGCAATGCGAATGAAAGCGTCGGTGCTAACTGAAGAGTTGAAGCGCGGCGGAGAACTTCGAAGCGTGCTGCTGCGTTTCGCGCTGGCATTGCTCAAGCAAGTTTCACAGACGGCAGCGTGCAATCCCACCATGTAGCTGAGCGGTTGGCGCGCTGGCTTTTGACCTGCCACGATCGTGTTCACGGGGATGAGTTGAAACTCACACAAGAGTTCATAGCCGAAATGCTCGGCACGCGCCGATCAGGAGTGAGCGAGGCTGCGATGATGCTGCAAGGCGCGGGGTTAATCCGCTACTCGCGAGGACATATCACGATTCTTGATCGCGCAGGTTTGGAAGAATTTGCGTGTGAATGTTATGCAACCGTCAAGGTTGAGTTTGACCGCCTGCTGGGCGAAAACGGTCACTGATGAGGTTTACGAAGTTGGATCAGCAATTCTTGGCAGGGAAGCATGCTTCACTGACTTTGCCAATCCCAACAATTGAAGCGCGCGAATCCCCCACCAGTTGAAATCAATCTCATACCATTTCAAACCGTGACGAGCCGAAGTAGGATACGCGTGATGATTGTTGTGCCACCCTTCGCCAAAGGTAAGCATCGCTACCCACCAACTGTTGCGCGAGTCTTCATCAGTATCGAAACGCCTTGTACCCCACAAGTGCGTAGCTGAGTTGACCAGCCAGGTAGCTTGCAAGCCCAGTGTCACGCGCAGGAAGACGCTCCACATCATCACCCCCCAACCTCCAAAGAAAAGCAGTAGCAGGGCTAGGCAGATCAAGGGCACCGGGTAATAGCGGCTTAGCCAAACGTAGAATCGATCCTTACTAAGGTCAGGAGCATAACGAGCAATCACTGCTGCTTCGTGATTCTGCGCGGTGCCTCGCAAAATCCAGCCCACGTGCGACCAGAACCGGCCCTGGCGCGGCGTATGCGGGTCGCCAGTGCGGTCTGTGTGCGCATGATGAATGCGATGCGTGGTGGTCCATTCTATTGGACCACCCTGTAATGCAAGCGAGCCACAGAGCACCAGAAAATATTCGAGAGCTTTGGTAACTCGATAGCCGCGATGCGTCAGCAGGCGGTGGTAACCCATGCCAATACCAAGGCTGCCCGCAACCCAATAGAGCACAACGGCGCAAATGATCGCTTGCCAGTTCCACATAAAGAGAGCGGCGACCGCGGCAAGGTGGAATAGAGTCAGAAAGGTCCCCAAGCCCCAGTTGACAGCCTGGCGCTCGGGCGGCATCACTTCAGTGTCCTGATTATTTCGCAATTCAGTTCTCCGCTGACTGCGCATCGCCGGTCTTATCTGGCTCGGCGAGGTCGAAAGGAACGCGTTCCAAAATTTGCAGATCTGCGTCCCGCAAAAGAAGGCGCCTTGCTGGGCCTTATGGCCGGCGAGTGTGAACCGCCGAACGCAGGCATGACGACACGCTCAATGGCCTGACCCGTCATACGTTCGATGCCGCGCATTGAAAGTTCTTCAGCAGGCGTTACCAGCGTTATCGCACGTCCAGATTTTCCGGCGCGGCCACTACGGCCGATGCGATGTACGTAATCCTCCGGCGCCATGGGAACGTCATAGTTGATCACGTGTGAAATAGCGTCAACATCAATGCCGCGAGCGGCAATGTCGGTGGCCACCATTACACGAGTACGTCCGCCCTTGAAATCACGCAACGCTGCCTCGCGCTGTGGCTGCGTGCGATCAGCATGAATACGATTCACGCTGTGATCGCGCGCGCTTAAAATATGAGAAAGGCGTTCAGCACCGCGTCGTGTTCGCGTAAAAACCAGCACACGCTCAAATGGTTCTCGTTCTTTTTCGAGCAGTTCCAGCAGCAATGTCGTTTTTGATTCCGCCGCGACTGGATACGCAAACTGGGCCACAGTCTTTGCTGCGCCCCCGCGCCTGCTGATCTCGATAAGTTTAGGATCGCGCAACGTAGTGCGGGCGATCTTTTCAATTGAAGGCGACATTGTTGCCGAGAATAGCAACGTCTGTCGCGAACTCGGTAGTTTCTCGAGCACGCGTCGAATCGAAGGCCAGAAACCCATGTCGAGCATGCGATCGGCTTCGTCAAGCACGAGCACTTCGACGCGCGATAGATCGAGTGTTTCGCGTTGCATGTGATCCAGCAGGCGACCGGGAGTGGCGATTAGAACGCCTGCCCCGCGGCGCAACGCTTCGCGCTGTCGCTGCATACTTGCGCCACCGATGATGGCCGCGCAACGCGGACTAGTCTTTAAAGCAAAGTCGCGATAGGCGCTTTCAGTCTGCAATGCCAACTCGCGTGTCGGCGCGATGATCAAGACACGAATGCCGGGGAATGACTTCGTCTTATTCAATCTTTGAATAATGGGAAGCAGAAAGGCAGCCGTTTTTCCGGTGCCCGTTTCAGCGCAGCCGATCATGTCGCCGCCGCTCAGCACGATAGGAATCGCGTTGGTTTGTATTGGTGTAGGTTTGGTGTACCCAAGGGCTGCGCACGCGCGCACCAGCTCGGGTAAAAGTTTTAATTCAGTGAAGCTCATCTGTTCTTTCCGCGCGCGTAAAATTGGCGCGCAATCTGTTGACAATAATAAACACCCCGGCGAACCGTGTTTGGTCGACCGGGGCGCTTCTCTCAAAGTGTTACCGGTAAGATATTACTTACCAGCGCGGCGCACGGTCGTTGCGACTGCCAAAGTCGCGATTGCCGCCATTGCCACCGCCACGGTTGCCGCCGCCGAAGCCACGGTTCTCGCGAGGTTTGGCCTCGTTAACGTTTAGGTTGCGGCCGTTGAATTCCTTGCCATTGAACTGTGTAATGGCAGCCGTACCTTCTTCCTTGCTGGACATTTCGACGAAGCCAAAGCCACGTGACCGTCCGGTGTCGCGGTCTTCCACGACGCTCGCTGATTCAACCGTGCCGGCCTGCGCGAAAAGATCTTGCAATTGCTGGCCGTTGGTTTGGAATGCGAGGTTTCCAACATAAAGTTTCATAGACATATAGGTGTACCTTTCCCCAAATTCGGGAATGTAAAGAAGCTGCGAAACGGATGGGCTTCGGTGAAACGGTAGCAGTCGAAGGACCAGGATCGGATGCTCTAAAGAGCGGCTTCTGAAGTGAAATCAGCCTGCTCTCGAACTATCCAAACGCCAGCGCTGTGTTCTTTTTTGCGCGGGGCGCATCACCGTCGATGCGCGAGAGAAGGATTAACTGCCTGCTAAGATGCCTTATTTATGGTCTAAGTTGCAAGCCGCGACGGAAGGGTGACGAGTTTGCCTTTAGAAATGAACAAAATGGATCCTTATCATTGCGCGCTTCAATTGAGATTTGAATCGCCTGGCCGCCATGCTGCTGACCGACTCGCTTAATCTGTTTAGCTCGGCTGGTGGCGAAAACTACCACACACGCGACGCCTTGCTTCGCCTGGTTGGTCTCGCCAAACTTCAAAGCCTCTTGCCTTTTCCTTTAGGGTCACTCGCCTGAGCCTTGCGTCGGCACCGAAATCCTTACCCCAAAACGCCCAGCCTACACACGTAATCGTCATTCGCTCCAGCACCGTGATTTCTCGCGGACTCGCCAACGGACAAAACCCTTCGTGAAACTTAATAGTCACGCAGTTGAAAGCGCGCCCTCCAGGATGGCACGGTCATTGCCAAAGAGCGCTACGGAGGCTCATAAATGAAAAAACTTCTCGCCACTCTTGTTTCCCTGGTTGTTTTGAGCATGAGTGCGCTGCCCGCGGCGGCGCAGACACGCCGGCGTTGCTCAAATAATCAGACCCAGACTACATACTCGCGCTACGGTCGCTACGATCGCAATACCAGCTACGATCCGCGGTATGACAGCAATGTCTATCGCAACGATCAGAGCGTTTACCAAGATAACAACTATCGTTATGACAATCGCTCCGTCTGGCAGAGACACCGAGACAAAATCACTACTGCAGGGGGCGCAGTGGGCGGTGCACTTCTTGGTGGCCTGATTGGCGGAAAAAAAGGAGCGGTAATTGGCGCTGTTGCCGGCGGTGCAAGCGCCGCCGTCTACACGTACAAGGTTCGCGACCGTTACCGGCGCTACTAAGATCGCTTTCTAGCGAGCTCGGTTGCTGATTGAAAAATTGGCGACCTTGTCTGAGGCCCGGATGTGAAGGGGAGAGCACATCCGGGCCTCAACATTTTTGCCGCGTGATGAAACGCCGCAATGGCAGTTTGCCAGGAACAGGGAGTTCGCTTAACGTATTCGTTCTTTCAAACCCGAGTGAACACTGACTCTCGTAACCCGGCGAACTTTCGATGAAGCAGAACGGCAGCCGCCTCCGAAAACTCCTACCAAAACTTTTACTGATTATTCTGGGGATCTTGTTTGGCGCCGGCATCGCCGAAATCGCGCTGCGCGTGACTGGCTATTCCTATCCCGAATTTTATGCGCTTGATCAAACTCGTGGCTATGGTCTCCGTCCCAGAGCCCAGGGCTGGTATCGCAAGGAAGGTCGCTCGTATGTGCGCATCAATTCGGATGGTCTGCGCGATCAGGAACACGCGATAACAAAGCCCGCCAACACTTTGCGCATCGCGCTAATTGGCGACTCTTGTGCGGAAGCTCTTGCGGTTCCAATGGAGCAGGCATTCTGGTCGGTAATGAAAGGAAAGCTCGAGGAATGTGATGCTGCTTCGGGCAAAGCCATCGAGGTCATTAATTTTGGGGTTTCCGGATACGGCACCGCGCAGGAACTCTTAACGCTGCGCGAAAAAGTCTGGAAATATTCTCCGGACGTTGTGATGCTCGCTCTGACCACCAATAACGATGTGACCGACAATGCACGCCCGCTGAAACAAGTGGCGGAAATACCTTACTTTATTTATCGCGACAATCAACTGACTCTCGACAATTCGTTTCAAAGTTCGCCAACATTTATTTGGCGACAGTCTCGCATAAATCGGTTTGGGCGCTGGCTGCGGGACCACTCGCGGCTTGTGCAAGCTTTAACCGAAGGACATCATGCCCTGAAGGTCCTGAGCGCATCGTGGCGAGCTCGCTGGTCGCAAGGGGAACCAGCGTCATCGCCAAGCGCCTCGCCGGAGCAACAGCCATCCGGCCCTTCAGGCGGGGTAGAACTGGGCACTGACAATCTTATTTATCGCCAGCCACAAACCGAGGTTTGGAACAATGCGTGGCGCGTCACCGAAAGCTTGATCACCGAAATGCGTGACGAGGTGCGCGCGCGAGATGCGAAATTTGTCGTTGTTACACTTAGCAATGGTGTCCAGGTGCTGCCGGATCCCCTCCAGCGTGAAGTACTCAGGAAACGTTTTGGCGCTACGGACCTTCTTTATCCTGACAATCGAATCAAAGCACACTGCGAGCGTGAAAAGATTCCAGTAATCACACTTGCTCTTGAGTTGCAGCAGTTTGCGGATCGCAATAATGTCTTTCTGCATGGGTTCGACAAAAATATCGGTAACGGACATTGGAATGTACTGGGCAATCGTGTTGCCGGTGAGTTGATCGCAAAAAAAATCTGCGAAGGCGCGCTTCTCAAATAGCACGAGAGGTGAAGTTTCTGCTAGAAATAGACGAATCAACTGTTCCGGAGATTCGAATGCATTACTACGACAACGTACTTGCGCTTATTGGCCGCACGCCGCTGGTGAAGTTAAATCGACTGACGCGCGGCATAAAAGCCACCGTATTGGCGAAAATGGAAAATCTGAATCCGGGTTTTTCGGTGAAGGATCGCATTGGCGTGGCGATGATCGAAGCGGCCGAACGTGAGGGAAAACTAAAGCCGGGCGGAACAATCGTTGAAGCGACCTCGGGCAATACCGGCATCGGGCTCGCGCTAGCTGCGGCAGTCAAAGGCTATAAATGCATTTTCGTAATGACTGACAAAGCGTCAGTCGAGAAGGGTCGTTATTTAAAAGCGCTGGGCGCGGATGTGGTCATCACGCCCGTTTCAGCAAAACCCGGTACGCCGGATCACTACGTGTCCACTGCGCAACGGATTGCGAAAGAGACACCGAATTCTTTTTATCCCGACCAATACTCTCATCCGGCAAACCCCGAGGCACACTATCGCACCACGGGCCCGGAAATTTGGGATCAAACTGAAGGAAAGATTACGCACTTCGTTGCCGGCATCGGCACCGGCGGAACGATCTCGGGTACCGGCCGATTTCTGAAAGAAATGAATCCCAACATCAAGGTCATCGGTGCGGATCCTTTCGGTTCAATCTTTAAGACTTACAAAGAGACGGGAAAGATCATTGAAACTACGCCTTACCTGGTCGAAGGAATTGGCCAGGAAGTTGTGCCGCCAAATGTGCACATCAAGTATATCGACGAGGTCATCAATATCACTGACGGCGACTCGTTTGAAATGTCGCGACAGTTGGGACGTATTGAAGGAATTTTCTGCGGCGGCTCGAGTGGAACCAATCTCGCGGCGGCGCTTCAGGTTGCACGCGACTTGGATGAAGACGCCATCGTTGTTTTTATCATCTGCGATACGGGCGAACATTATCTGACTAAACACCATTCGGATGAATGGTTGAAAGAGAAGCGTCTGCTCGAACCGCAGAAAATGACTGCGGGTCTAATCAGCGGCACCAAGGGCAACCATGCGCCCCAATCGTTGGTTTGGGCTGCTCCGTCCGATAAGGTTGCGGATGCCCTCGCGAAGATGAACGAGTTGGGACTGACGCAACTTCCCGTGCTTGAAGAAGGCCGGCCGGTTGGGTCGCTGCGGGAGAATCGCGCGCTGGCAAAAGTGGTACGCAACCGGCATCTGCTGGAATCACCTGTCAGCGAAGTGATGGAAGCAAGCTTTCCAACGGTTGATGTTGATGCCAGTGCCAACGAAGTGACAAAGCGGCTGCAATCGAGTCCCGCGGTGCTGGTTGAAGAGTATGGCCGCATCACCGGAATCATCACCAGGCATGATGTGCTGGATTTGAAACTGAGCAGCACCGGACCGTTGAGTTAATTGTGTTTGTCTGTAT
Organism: bacterium; assembly: GCA_040003695.1. Taxonomy (GTDB): domain Bacteria; phylum Acidobacteriota; class Blastocatellia; order Pyrinomonadales; family Pyrinomonadaceae; genus PSRF01. The sequence continues at coordinate 7,031 of JBDUCB010000025.1, read as the reverse complement.
CGGTACATTCACCTAAAAGCTCTTAAAAGGTAAAGCATGAAAGTTGGCATTCTTGGATCGGGCGAAGTAGCCCAGGCGTTAGGCGACGGGTTTATCAAACACCGTCATGAAGTGATGCTCGGCACGCGCGACCCTGCAAAATTGTCCGACTGGGCAGCGCGCAACACGGCGGCTCACGTTGGTAGTTTCGTTGAGACTGCTCAGTTTGGCGAGCTTGTTGTTTTAGCAGTGAATGGGAAAGCGTCATCTGCGGCCTTGGGCCTGGCAGGAGCGGAAAATCTTGCGAGCAAAACGGTCATCGACGTAACAAATCCGATCTCCGATGCTCCACCAGTTAATGGAGTATTAAGCGTTTTCACGAAAAAAAACGAATCGCTAATGGAACAACTGCAACAGGAATTTCCAGAAGCTCGTTTTGTCAAAGCTTTCAATTCCGTTGGCAGTGACTTGATGGTGAGTCCAAGATTTGAGGGTGGACGACCGACGATGTTCATTTGCGGCAACGACGCCGCCGCGAAGAAGTCTGTAACAGAGATACTTGATCAGTTTGGCTGGGAAACGTTGGATATGGGCGCCGTTGAAGCCGCTCGTGCAATCGAACCACTTGCCATCCTGTGGTGCATTCCCGGATTCCTGCGCAATGAATGGACGCACGCCTTCAAACTCCTACGTTAATCACTGGGAGCGCGGGCGTCCCGCCCGCCATCGTTTGCAGCCAAAAATTCTGTGAGTTACTTACGGACATATGAAGTTACAGTTAGATCTTCATCTAACTGTTGTGAGTCCGAAGGAACGAACCCATCCAGATAATTCTCCGGCACAAACGTATCTGCACCTTCAACTTCCAGGGGGACTTCAGTAACAATCCACTTTTCGATGTGAGGCAGAAACGATTCGTACACTCGCGCCCCGCCAATTACGAACAAATCAGTGGTCAAGACCTTAGCCATTGCGAGTACCGCCTCGACATCACGCATTACCACCAATGAATCTTCCGGCGGAATCTCTGCTTGCCGGCTCAAAACAATATTCAGACGATTGGGGAGCGGGTGCTTCAAAGTAAGCCAGGTCTTGTAGCCCATCACGCAGGCATTGCCAATGGTCGTTTGTTTGAAAAATTTCATATCGGTAGAGTAATGCCAGGGCAACTTCCCGCCCTTCCCAATCGCGCCGTTTCTATCAACTGCAACTATTCCAATGATCATAAGGAAGTCCGACAAACTTTAGTTTGTCGATTCTATTTCGCCAGCGAGAGCCAGGCGACAAACTGAAGTTTGTCGAACAGCTGTCCTACACAGCCACCGCCGCCGCGATCTTTCCGTGTGATTGATAGCCCACCAGGGCTAAATGCTCGTAACGCATGGCGAGCAAACCTTCAAGGCCTTTCAACCGCTTTTCCGGATCGCGAATTTCAAGGTTTGGTAACGGATAAAACTCGCGCGACAAAAGAGTCTCGACTTGCTCGATGTGGTTTTTGTAGATGTGATAGTCCCCAAGCGTGTAAACAAGCTCGCCGGCTTCCAATCCGGACACATGAGCCACCATGTGCGTCAGCAACGCGTACGAGCTGATGTTAAAAGGCACGCCGAGAAAAGCATCGGCTGAGCGTTGATAAAGTTGGCAGTGCAACGATCCGTCATCAACGTTGAACTGAAACAACGTGTGGCACGGCGGCAGATCCACGTTCTCGGCTTGTCGTGGATCCCAACCGGTAACGATCAAACGTCTGGAGTTGGGATTGCGATTGATTTCAGTGACGAGCTTTGCCATCTGGTCCACGCCATTGCGGGTAGGATAATCTCCGCCAAAAGAACGCCATAGATAACCATAAACCGGTCCAAGGTCTCCGGCCTCGCGATCAAACCGTCCCGTGTGTGCCTCGTCAGCCCATTCGGCCCAGATATCGACGCCTTTTGCTCGCAAATTCGCTTCGTTGGTATCGCCCGATAGAAACCAAAACAGTTCTTCTGCTACCCAGCGAAAGGGAATTTTTTTGGTGGTTACAATCGGAAAGCCGTCGTGCAAATCAAAGCGTGTTTGATAACCAAAATGAGAAAACGTGCCCACGCCGGTGCGGTCGTGATGCTCGCGTCCGTTTTCCAGAATTGATCGCAGCAGATCGTGATATTGTTTCATGGAATAAATTTAGACAGCAGTAACAAATCCACACGATACAAAGGAAAAAACCAAAAGATTTTTGGGACAAGATGTACAAGATACTAAGAAAAAGTTCAAGACGATTTCTCGGGCTGGTTCGGTCCTGTTCATCCTGTTAATGCTGATCGCTCGTGTTAGGTTTCAGTATAACGTGCTCGCGGCACTCCGGTAAGCCATGAAACAATACAATCTATGTTTCCTCGGTTTTGGAAAAGTTGGACGCGCGCTGGCTCGCTTGCTAGCGGCAAAAGCTGGCGAGCTGCGCGAAGCTTATGACATTGAATATCGAATAACCGGTGTCGCCAGCCGAAGCGTTGGCTGGCAAGCAAACGTCGAAGGTCTCGATGTCGCAAGCTTCGCTTGCGGCCAAAATCTCCAGACCGACTTTGCTGCGACCGGCATCAGCGGTTGGCTGAGAGAAACAAAAGCCGACGTTGTCTTTGAAACGACTTCACTCAATCCCGATTCAGGACAGCCTGCGATTGATTATCTGCGAGCCGTGCTGCAATCAGGTGCGCACGCAATCACCGCGAACAAGGGCGTGCTCGTCTATGGCTTCCAGGAGTTGCATATGCTGGCTTGCGCCAACCGCAGGCAGTTTCTTTTTGAATCCGCCGTGCTGGATAGCGCACCGGTGTTTTCACTCTTTCGTGAAACACTGCCGGCAGTGAAGCTCCGCAGCTTTAGCGGCATCTTCAGTTCAACCACCAATGTGATCATCGAGACAATGGAAGCAGGCCGCACTTTTGACGAGGGGTTAAAGATTGCCCAGGAGTTAGGCGTCACGGAAACTGATCCGAGTCACGACATCGACGGCTGGGACGCCACGGTGAAAGCATGCGCCTTGGCCAACGTGCTGATGGATGTTGCTTTGAAACCGGTGGAGGTGGCCCGTTCAGGCATTCGTGAGTTGAACGCCCGTCAATTGCAGCGGGCACGCAGCGAAGGGAAGCCGTTTAAGCTGGTGGCGCGGGCCACTCGCCAGCAAGATGGAAAAATTTCCGCCATCGTTCGTCCTGAACAAATTGGACAACTGGAGCCGCTCGGAAACGTCCGCGGTACGTCGCTCGCGATTCACTTTGAGCTCGACATGATGCCGGGATTGACGATTACGTCTCATCGGCCGAACCTGCAAAGTACTGCCTATGGATTGCTCGCGGACTTTATTAACGCGGTTCGGGAATGATTTAGCCGCGGATGAACGCGGAGAAACGCGGATTCGGAAAGCAAAACAACAGAACGAGCGCGCAGCCGTTTTTGTTTTTTCAGATCCGCGTTTTCTCCGCGTTCATCCGCGGCTTATTTCCCTTCACGATTTCGCGAACACCTTCAATCAATCGATCGATTTCCTCTGCCGTCGTGTAGCAAGCGCAGCCGGCGCGCACCAGACCCTCTATTCCAAGTCCCAATCGTTCGACTACAGTCGTCGCATAAAAATCTCCATGCGAAAGAAATAGTCCGCGCGTTGCGAGCCGGCGCGATACTTCGGTCGAAGGCACACCATCTACTGTAAAGGCCACGGTTGGTGTTCGCGGTAAGTCCGGAGCGGGCCCATAGAGTCGAACACCATCTATCGACGACAATCCATTCCACAATGTTCGGGTCAGGTCCGCGCTTCGCTGCTGCAGTTCCTTATAAGCCCGCATCAATCGATCGCGCCGCGAAGCTCCATCAGCAAGTGACGCCAGGAACTCGATGGCTGCTCCAGTACCCACCATCCCCTCCTGGTTCTGGGTGCCGGTCTCAGCATTTTCCGGCGCGACCTCGGGAGCGGGAATGAGTTTGGGAAAGTCGATCGATTCGAGCAGAGCCAGTTTGCCAAAAAGCACACCGATGTGTGGGCCATAAACCTTGTAAGCCGAGATAGCGAGAAAATCGCAGTCTAAGACCTGAACATCAACGAGCTCATGCGGCACGTAATGCACGGCATCGACGAAAACCAGCGCGCCGATTGCACGAGCCATTTTGATTGCGCGCTTGATGTCGTTGATTGTGCCCAGCGCGTTTGAGGCTGCGCCAATCGCGATTAACTTTGTTCGTTTGGTTATCAACCGTTCGAAATTGTCCCAGTCCAGTTGGCCGGTTTTCGCAACCAACTTGACAGGTTTCACAAGAACACCGCGTTCAATGGTTAGCCGCTGCCAGGGCGCGACGTTCGCGTGATGATCGAGTTCGGTTACCACGATTTCATCGCCGGCGACAAACTGCTGGCCCAAAGCTCTCGCCAGATGAAATGTTAGCGTCGTCATATTTGCGCCAAAGGCGATCTCTTGCGACGTTGCATTCAGAAATTCGGCACAGGTTTGGCGTGCTGCCTCAATCGCTGCGTCGGTCTCTTCGCTGGTGGGGTAAGCCCAGTGTGTGTTCGCGTTGTGGTTATAGAGATAGTCTGACATCGCTTCTACAACCTGACGTGGAACCTGCGTGCCACCGGGACCGTCAAAATATGCGACAGGATAGTTGTTGTGGGTGCGTCGGAGCGCGGGAAAGTTTGCGCGAATGTCGGCAGTTGAAGCTATCGTCATGGCCTCGCTCGCACGGATCGAAATAAGGATGGGCAGCCACAGATTACGCAGATGACGCAGATATCATCAAGCGACATAACAGCGAGAAGGCCTGTCAGATTGTTGTCAAGTGGTTTCGTCGGGAATCTGCGTAATCTTCGAAATCTGCGGATGTCGTTCGGGGAAGCATTCAGATTCGCTGTCTTCCTGATATTAAAAACCGCTGTCGGAACCGTCTCTTTATATGCGATTACTCGCCTGTCTCTGTTCACTTGCTTTGGTTGTTTCGAGCTGTGCGCTAAGCGCACACCCGACTGCGCCGTGGCCCAGCAACAAATCCGCGTCTCCTATACCTGGTGCAGTCGGCGTCAATATTCATTTCACCGATCCTAAGCCAGGAGAACTAGCGATGCTTGCCGCAGCCGGATTCCGTTGGGTGCGAATGGATTTTGTTTGGCAGACCACGGAGACTAAGAAGGGCAGTTATGACTTTTCCGCCTACGATCGGTTGTTAAGCGCGCTGAATAAGCATCAACTGCGGCCACTCTTCATTTTCGACTACACCAACAGGCTCTATGACGACGATCACGCACCATACACGGAAGAAGGCAGGCATGCCTTTGCAAACTGGGCGGCCGCCGGCCGTTAAGCGTTATCACGGGCGCGGCATCATCTGGGAAATCTATAACGAGCCCAACACAGGTTTCTGGACGCCGGCGCCGAACGTTTCGGATTATGTGAAGCTGGCGCTGGCGACCAGCAAGGCTGTCCACGATGTGGCGCCCGCGGAGCAGATTATCGGACCGGGTGTTTGGGGATTCGATCTTGAGTTTATCGAGCAATGTCTGCGCACAGGTCTGCTGAATTACTGCCGGCAAAATGAAGTTCGCGCCGGCCAAGGCCAAGCACAAAGTTTATCGACGCGTGTTCAAGTTGTATCAGCGCGTTGGCCGTCGCTTGCCACCGGCGTTGCGAAACATTGAAGAGCTCAACTTCGCGGCTGTTAAGGACTATGTGCCGCAGGTTTATTCGGGCCGCGCGACTCTGGCCTGGAAAAAGTTCGTGTCCCCGGCAATCACCTCGACATCGTGAAAGAGCCGCACGTGCACACGCTTGCGGAAAAATTGCGGGCCTGTTTAGACCGCGCACATCGTCAAATTGACGTGGGGTGAAATGGGCAGGGGACAATGAATTCTGGCAAGCGCATGCTTTTAAGACTTTTTATCTACTACAAAGTAATTGAGACGGGCATGAGTGTGGAAAGAGCTTGAGGTCGCTGCAGAAAGCGAGTTCAGACAACGTATGAGCACAAGTTCCGCTGTATATCCAGTAACGTCCCCGGCGCCGCGAGAAGTCAATTTGGGTTTTCTGCGCCCTAATAGTCCGTTGCCGCTCGTATTGCGGCCGGCTGCGCGCGGCATCAATCTAATCGAGTGGGCCAAAAGCAACATTGCCTTTATCGATAGCACGCTGTTGAAACATGGCGCCATCCTTTTTCGTGGCTTTGATCTTGCGGGGGTTGCGGATTTCGAACAGTTGATTGAGGTAGTCTCAGGTCCATTGCTGAACTATTCTTACCGCTCGACGCCACGCAGTGTGGTTTCCGGCAGGATTTACTCCTCGACCGAATATCCGGCGCATCAGTCGATCCCGTTGCACAACGAGAATTCCTACTCGCGCAGTTGGCCCATGAAGCTCTGGTTCTTTTCAATGCAGGTGGCGGAACAGGGCGGAGCGACTCCGATAGCCGACAGCCGGAAAATCTTCAAAGCGATTCCACATGAGATCTGCGACTCCTTTGTGCGCAAAGGGTTGATGTATGTGCGCAACTACGGCATCGGACTCGATCTCCCCTGGCAGGAAGTTTTTCAAACGTCGAGCAAGGCTGTGGTTGAAGATTTTTGCCGCAGGTCGGACATGGAATGTCAATGGCTTGCCGACGATCAGTTACGCACGCGCCAGGTTTGCCAGGTGGTTGAGCGACATCCGCGCACCGGCGAAATGGTTTGGTTTAATCAGGCACATTTGTTTCATGTTTCCCGGCTGCCGTTGGAAGTTCGCGAATGGTTGCTCTTGTCGTTGGGCGAACAGAACCTGCCACGCAACGTTTATTTCGCGGATGGTTCGAGCATCGATGCCGAAATGATTGATGAGATAGCGCGCGTCTGCGACAAGCACTCCGTTATTTTTCCCTGGCACGAAGGGGACGCGCTACTGCTCGACAACATGCTTACGGCACATGGCCGCAAGTCTTTTGTTGGCGAACGTAAAGTTGTGGTTGGCATGGCGGATCCGAACCAACCAGTGTTCGCGCGTACCGCGCGTCACGAAATCCTGAGCAATATTTGAGGCGGTTTAGGGCCCTTAAGG
>JBDUCB010000069.1:0-5147 GCA_040003695.1 bacterium | reverse complement strand
ACAACGACTCTAGCTTGTTTCGCAGGACGACGACCTCTTTCGCATCGCGATCGGTCTCGGCAAAAGTCTCAGCCTCTTTGATGAGATGTTGAATTTCATCGGGCGCGAGCCCGGACGTTGGCGTGATGCGCATCTGCTGTTCGCGTCCAGTTGCTTTGTCCTGGGCCGAAACGGAAACGATACCGTTGGCGTCTACTTCGAAAGACACATCGATTTGCGGCACACCGCGCGGGCTTGGCGGTATGCCGACCAACTCGAATTTTCCAAGCGACCGATTGCCTTCAGCGACTTCACGCTCGCCTTGCAGGATGTGAATTTCAACCGACGTTTGGTTATCGACGACGGTTGTAAACGTCAGGCTGTTGCGAAGCGGAATGGTTGAATTGCGATCGATGATTTTAGTAAACAAGCCACCGCGCGTTTCCAATCCAAGACTCAACGGCAGGACGTCGAGCAACACAATGTCTTTGACTTCACCAGTCAACACGCCGCCCTGGATCGCAGCTCCCATGGCCACAACCTCGTCAGGATTGATTTCCGCCGACGCCTTCTTGCCAAAGATTTTCTCGACAGTGCGCTCAACGATTGGAGAACGCGTCTGGCCACCTACCAGAATAACTTTGTCGACATCGCTCGGCTGCAGTTTCGCATCTTGTAGCGCGCGCCGGCACGGTTCTATGGTTTGCTCGATCAGATCGCCGACCAGCTTCTCGAATTCATCGCGAGTTAGCGGCTTGTTGAAGTGCTTTGGCCCAGTGGCGTCAGCGGCGATAAACGGCAAATTGATGTTCGTTTCGGTCGCCGACGACAGTTCACATTTTGCTCGCTCGGCAACTTCTTTGAGGCGCTGCAACGCCAGCCTATCTTTACGTAGATCGATTCCGGTGTCGCTAAGAAACTGATCGGCCATCCAATTCATGATGCGCTCGTCGATGTCTTCGCCGCCGAGGAAAGTATTACCGGACGTCGACAACACTTCGAACACGCCATCGCTCATTTCAAGGATCGAAATATCAAACGTGCCGCCACCCAAATCATAGACAGCAATACGCTCAACGTTGGATTTGCCTAACCCGTAAGCAAGTGCAGCAGCGGTGGGCTCGTTGATGATTCGCTCCACCGTTAGGCCCGCAATTTTGCCGGCGTCTTTGGTAGCCTGGCGTTGCGTGTCGTCGAAGTAGGCGGGCACCGTGATAATCGCGTCGGTTACCGGCTCGCCAAGAAAGTCTTCCGCTGCCGCTTTCAATCGTTGCAGCACAATTCCCGAAAGCTCAGGCGGACTATAGCTGCGGCCCTGCACGCGCACGCGCGCATCGCCGTTTGGTGAATCGACGATTTCAAACGCCGACGTCTCGCGCATTCGCTGCACTTCTTTTGAATTGTATTTGCGGCCAATCAATCGCTTGACGGCATAGACAGTGTTCGCAGCGTTGGTCACGGCCTGGCGCTTGGCAATCTGGCCCACCAAACGTTCCCCCTTATCCGTGAAGCCCACCACGCTTGGTGTGGTCCTGCCCCCTTCTTTGTTGGGCACGATTTGTACCGCACCGCCTTCCAGAACGGAAACGCAGCAATTTGTCGTACCTAAATCAATGCCGATTGCTTTTCCCATGTTTATGAACCCCTATCGGAGAAGCATCCTACTCATTTCTTAACGGCGACTTTTACGAGCGACGGCCTTATCAATTTGTCGCCGAGTTTGAAGCCGCGAACTATTTCCTGCATGACGGTGTCCGGTTCATACTCGTCCGTTTCTTCCGTGACCACCGCTTCGTGAAGGTGCGGATTAAACTGCTCACCCTCGGCGGGCACTGGCTTCACTCCCAGCGCATCCAGAACACCATTCAACTGTTTGTAGATCAAATCAACGCCGCTAAGAAAGTGGCGAAACTCGTCAGATTCGCTGGCTTCAACTGATGCCTCCGTCTCCAACGCTCGTTTTAGGTTGTCCAGAACCGGCAGGAGCTTTGCCGCGATGTCAACCACTACGCGATTGTAAGTCTCCGTTCTTTCCCGCTCCATTCGCTTGCGGTAATTTTCAAAGTCAGCCTGGCGTCGCGCCAGCCCATCGCGCAAGTCCTTAACTTCACCTTCAAGTCTTTTCAGTTCGGCACGCGTCGCGACCAACTCCGCTACTTCCGGACCGCCGGCGTTCGGCGCAATATCGAAAGGTGAGCCGTCAGCCTGCGACGACGGCCGCACCGGAGGATCTGCTTCGTCAAAAGTTTCGTGCTCGGGATCCGGCGAGCCGGATTCAGATGTCGTGGGTGTCACTTCTTCAAGCGTCTCCAAGTCACTAGACACAGCTTCGGAGTCGTCTTCTCCGTCGCCATCCAGAAAATTAACGGGAATGCGGTTCCACCTGTTTCCCTTATCATCAGGAGCCATGTCGTCACTTAAGTTCTGCCAAGGTTAAGAGGAACTCACGCGCGGACTTCGTCATTGAGTCGGCGCTCAATTAACCGTGCCATGTAGTTTACCATAGCCATGATGCGTGAATACTCAATCCTCATCGGGCCGACAACACCCAAAGTTCCCAGGTGCTCGTTTGAACCGAGTTGGTATGGGGCGGTTATCAAAGCGCAGTTTCGCAGCGAGGGGTTGGGGTGCTCGCGTCCAATCACAACGTGCACGTCGCCGGCCAGGGACACATGATCGCGCGACACGCACTCATTCAAGATCTTGATCAGCCGGGATTTTTCCTCAAAGGTTCGGAATAATTCTCGCATCCTGTCGATATCAACAAAATCAGGCTTAGCGAGCATGTTCGACGCACCGTCAACATAAATGTCACCGCCAACCGTGTCCTCGCCTTCAAGGCTCATGTCACACAGCAAAATGGCATTTCGGAGCAGGCGATCGTAAAGGGCTTTCTCTTGTCGCATTAGTTCGAGGATCTCGGCACGGATCGTCACCAGGCTTTTGCCGCTAAACTCAACATTCAAATAGCGCGCTGTTCCTTCCAGTTCATCCTGCGTCATCTGATCTTCCAGCCTGATGATCTTGTTGTGAATTGTATTCGCCGTCGTAACCAGCACCACCAGGATGCGTTTGTCGGAAAGCTGAACAAACTCAATGTGATTCAAGCGATTGTCGGCCAGGGACGGTGAGATAACTATGCCCACATTTTCGGACAGTTCGGAAAGCGCGTGCGACATCTTCTCCATAACGCGATCCGATGAAGTCTCAGAATCGAGACCGGTTGAGGCAAAGACCTTGTCGATTGCGCGCAAATCGCCGCGGGAGAGCCGAGACTCTTCGAGCGTGTGATCGACATAGTAACGATAGCCCTGATCGGTCGGCGTACGACCGGCGGAGGTATGAGGCTGCTCGACCAGCCCGGCTTCTTCAAGTTCGGCCAATACATTTCTGATGGTCGCTGAGCTCCAACCCGAGCTCCGGCCAAAGCGATCGGCAAGCGCGCGGGAACTGACTGCCTCACCCGTGCCGAGATGCTCCTTAATCAGGGCTGCAAGCACTGCCTGAGCACGAGCGTCGATCGAGTTAGCATCGTTTATATGGAGACTTGAGTGTCGACGGGGCATGGATTACTACTTGATCTCTAGCTTCTGTAACGGGTTTCCTAAAAGGCGAACACTAGGCGAAGCGCAAAACTTATGACGCATTCACCTCATCGCAGTATAAAGAATCACGTAGGACGCTGCAAACAGTTTGGGCCGCTGGCTTGCGGTCCGCTAAATCACACTCGTTCAACGCCTTAATCCGCTTCACTTGCGTGCCTTCTACAGGTTTCCTCAAGCATGAAGGGGATGGAATTGTAAGAATGATGAATGCGCCAGGCCGGCTGATTTAGGAAGCGACTGGCCGCCGAAACTGCCATTTTATTGGCTTTTTTTGCCACCTCCCCTCTTCAATTGACGGTCGGCAGGTAGCCTCCGTAAGATTGCTACAGCCACCGACTTTCAGTACCCCAGCCCTCGGGTCAGACAGTCCGAGCTGAAACCAGAAGTTCTCCTCCAGGAAATTGGAATCAAGCATTTGAATAGCGACAACGCCCACAAGGCTGTAAGGAGAAGTGGACAATGGACGAGGTGAAAGAGTTTTTCGTCGATGCTTTTCACCAGCTCGGCCGAAATCGTCCGTTGCCTGCCATCGACGTGCGCTTCTATCCCTACGCTGGCCTGCACCATACAATCAGGCTCCGCTCGGGCAATGTACACGTCCGACTGGCGGATATCTCCAAGACGTGCCCGCCCGAAGTGATGCGCGCCCTGGCTTTCATCCTGGTGGCTCGATTGCTACGAAAACGAGTGCCGGCGGTCCATGAACGTACTTATCGGAACTATTCGATGTCGCCGGATATCATCCGTTCATCGGACATTGCGCGGAAGCGGCGCGGCCGGAAAATGATTTCCAGCGCGCAGGGCAACACATACGATCTCGACCGCATGTTTTCAAAAATAAACCGCCGCTATTTTGAGTCAGCTCTGCCAAAACCAACCATCACCTGGTCTCAGCGCCGCACGCGCAGCATTCTTGGCCATCACGATCGCGTCCATGAAACAATCACGATAAGCAAATCGCTCGACTCGCCACAGGTGCCTGAATGGTTCGTTGAATACATCCTTTATCACGAGATGCTGCACATCAAGCACGAAGCGAAGATTATCAATGGGCGCCGCTACTATCACACGGCGGCCTTTCGACTCGACGAAAAGCGATTTTCGAAATATGAAGCGGCGCAAACCTGGCTTGAGCAGGCAGCTCGCCAGCGCCGCGTTCCGCGGGCGCGCGCGGCTTGATTTCATATTGGAACCTTTCGGCCAATCGGACGTTAACTAAAACGAGGTAGGTGGGCTCCTAAAGAAAAGGCGGTCGAGCTGGAGTTGAAAACGAGTCTGGCAAGGCCGCTTTTTTATATGCCTCGCGGAGTCAGCTTTCCTTCGCCAGCCACGGAGCGATCGCGATTTTCGGAGCTGACCGCGGTAGCGTCCTACTTTGAGATCCTTCCTTTCTCACAGTTGGAAAAACGATCCACGAATTAACACGAAAGTTCACGAAGACAAATTTAGTGTTGGCTTAGTGTGATTTAGTGGATCGTTTATCGATGCTTTAGACTAGGAGACCACTCCATCGGCTGCCTCGCTGGACTCATCGTCCCTCTCGCGCTCCGCTCAGTCTGGTAC
>JBDUCB010000276.1:0-1553 GCA_040003695.1 bacterium | reverse complement strand
ACTACAATGCGGGTTGCGATGTCGAGCGAACGTTTCGCCTTTTTGCTTCGACTGTTTTTTCAAATCGTGAACGCAGTAAGTTGAAAGTGCCTGCAGGTACTTCGAATTGGGCTTGAACAGATCGGCAAGTTTGAGCTGCTTGCCGCTGCGCAAATCGAAGTTAATGACATCAGTGTACGAGTTTGGATGTGCCGCACCCGCAGAATAACCGCCGATATCAAACTGCACGCTGATCAACTCGTCTTTCGCCAGCGCGATGGTGTAGCCGGCGCCGAGGTCACTGCCGGTGCCGCTGTCTACCGGATTCTCTTCACCGGCGCTTCCCGCCATTTGTTTGCGAAACTCGCTAACCTGTTTTGTAACCAATCCGCGTGCGGCCTGATTAAACTTTGCAAAATTTGGGTCAGTCGAACCGGTTAACTGCGGATACTCAGCATCGATCTCATACTTTAGCTTCTTGTTTTTTTCTTTGATCTGACGTGCGACAATTTCAACCCCATTGCTGAATTCTATTGGTTCCTGCTGTAATGAAAAGGGTGTGACTTTGCTGCTATTCGGCTTGGTCCAATTGCCTGCAATCTGAATCAGGCCGGCTTCACCGGTATTCCAAACACCCTTGAAGACGCCAGTCTGTTTGCCGTTCGCATCAAACTCTTCGAGGACAACATTGCCGCCGCTGTCTATCGTGCCGCGAACGTCAATCTTCGTTCCAACCTTTTGGTAAAAATATGTGCCGGTGAGTTTGTCGCCTTCGCGCACCAGCTTCATCTGCAAACCCAGCGCACTGCCAATTGACCCTTTGAAGTATTTGGTTTCACCGGCTGGCGTCGTTCCGCCCTGCGGATGCTGATACTGTTCGCTAATTGCCGGCGGGCTTGTCGGTGTTTGTTGTGGTGTAGAGGCTTTGCGGCAAGCGGCAAAACTAACGGCGCAAACAATCGTAACTGCTAATAAAAGTTGCTTGCGTGAAGTCATCATTTCAAGATCTTCTGATTGTTTGCATGCGCCGCGACGCGTTTTTGCAGATTAGATTAAGCCACAGTACTAGAACGCACCGTCCCGCTTTTCACCATCTCTTCGCGAATGTCGGCAAAGGTTAGCTCACAAAGTTTGCCGCCGGTGAAGAGTTCATTGTTGGTGACGTCGGCGATAGCAAAGGGCGGCTTTGCAAAACTGTCCAACTCTTCCTCAGTCTCAAAACTCACTTCAGCTAGGACAAGTCCAAACAAATTGCCGAGAAACATATCGACTGAAAACTTGCGCCCCTCGAATTCAAACGGATAGCGGTTCTTGCGAATCTCGTTTGCGTCGAACGCAGCAAGCGTTTCCGCTTCCAACGCATTCAGGTAAATGTTCGTGATCATCGTGCGCGAGAAATCGGCGGGGTTCGGCGCAAATTTCTGGGTAAACTTCACCGTCCATTTGTTGCTGCGCGGCTCGCGTACTTTGCGAATACGCAACCGCGTTCCCGTAATGTAGTTGTCGGTGATCTGCAGATGCGGGTCGGCTCGCGTCAATCCTTCCGGTAGGTCTTGCAGCAAGTAACGCCGCTC
>JBDUCB010000350.1:0-5162 GCA_040003695.1 bacterium | reverse complement strand
GACTAAGTAAAGAAATGATAGCCGTCAAAGAATCAGGGAGCAAATAAAGCAAAACATTTGGGCCGCGGATTAACGCGGATGACGCGAATCTGAAAAGAATTTACCAGCAAACGTCAGGGAGAAAGCCTAATGGTCAACTAAGCTTTTTGAGATGGTTTTTCCGACCCGCGTTCGTCCGCGTTAATCCGCGGCAAATTATTACCAGCGATGATAGGCCGGATGGCCGGGCTTAACAGCGACAAAAGTTCCGCGACAAGTGGCCGTTACCTTGTCGTGCGCAATCAATTCTCCCTCAACAATGGCACGATCGTCGGTGGACTCAACCACGCGCGCCACCAGTCGTACAGGTTGATCGGTAGGCGTTGGTCTTCGCAAGGTGATTTTATAGTCAGCAGTAACCGTGCAGGGCGGATGGTCCGCGCCCGTGCGTTTCATCAAGTGATAAGTCGCCGTCCAGTTGCAGTGACAGTCGAGCAGCGTGCCGATGATGCCGCCACTGAGCATTCCGGGGAAGGCCTCCTGATAAGTCTCTGGCTGAAACTCCGCAACCACCTCATCGCCTTGCGGAAAGCTGCGAATGTGCAGACCTCTCTCATTTGCTGGACCACAACCAAAGCACGCGTTGTTAGGTGCGTAAGTTTCCTGAATGCTTTTCATAATCTGAAGTTTCAAGCTTCAAGTTTCAAGTTTCAGGTTCGAAGTTTTATATTTCAAGCTGCGCACCAACTCGCCTGTGATTCAGGACACAAAGACAAATCAACTTGAAACTTTAAACTTGGAACTTGAAACCCCTATGGCTTCCCTGAGTTTGAATCTTTGAATTTTTCCCGTCGCAGTGTAAGGCAAATCGTCAACGAAAACATACCGGCGTGGCTGTTTATGACGAGGCAAATGTTCCCGCACCAATATTCGTAACTCCTGTTCAAGATCAGCGTTGTCTCCAGACCCTTCTGCTTTAATGACGAACGCGCACACGCACGGCAAATCATTGCTATCAAAATCTTCAACTACAGCTGCGCGATTGACGCCTGCATGTTTAAGCAGCACGCCTTCAACTTCAACCGGCGATACCCACTGGCCGCTGGATTTAAAGCAATCGTCGCTACGGCCCATGTGATACCAGTAACCGTCCGTATCCCGCACGTATAGATCTCCCGTTTGCACCCAGCCATCAACAAATGTTTTCGCCGTTAGCTCGGGCTTATCCCAATATCCCAACGCCGCACTCCCGCCTTTCACCCAAAGATTTCCTTCCGCGCCAACCTGCACGGCATTTCCTTCCTCGTCTAAAAGTCGAGCCTCATAGCCCTTGAGCAGTTTCCCGCTGCTGCCAAGGCGTACCTCGCCCTCGTGGTTTGACATCCACATGTGCAGCATCTCAGTCGAACCGATGCCATCGAGTACTTCGACGCCAAACGTGCTTTCGATTTCCGCGCCAAGCTGGGCCGGCAAGGCCTCGCCCGCGGAAACGCATAGACGCAAGCTCGAAGAAGCAAGCGGCGCAATGTTGCGATGATGGTCCAACAACAAACGATAAATAACTGGAACGCCGAAGAATATTGTTGGCTTGTGTTCAGCGAATACGCGGTTAATAACTTCGGGCGTCGGCTTTTCGCGACAGAGAATGGTGGCGCAACCATTAAGCAAGGGAAAGCTAACCGCGTTGCCGAAGCCATATGAAAATGGCAAACGCGAAGAAGAGAACATCCGGTCACCATCTCTCGGCTTTAGAACTTCATGACAGTAAGTTTGATTTGTATAAAAGATGTCGGACAGCCGGTGCACCGCGCCCTTGGGCTCGCCGGTGCTGCCGGAAGTGTAGAAGATGAAGGACGATAGCTTCTCTTCCTTTCCTGGGAATGGCATTAATCCTCTAAGCGAGTCGTCGCCGACCTGTGAGGAAATCCCGTCCGTAATTTCTGCCTGTCGCGTCAGGTTTGCGAACGACCAAAGCTTAGAAACTCCGCTCTGTACATCTTCTCTGGGCTCGCCTGGCGCATTCTGCGTGCTTGCGGTGATTCCGCCCTCGTGCGCCCGATCAACTATTACAACCTGCACCAGATGAGGAAGGACGTTAGCGGCATCCTTGAGCAACTCATCGCAGAGGTGTCCTTCAACAACAGCCAAACACGCCGCACAGTCATTGAGAATGGCGCGCTGCTCGTCGAGGCGCAGGCCCATATTAATCGGCACCGCAATCGCGCCGTAGGAACAAATGCCGATAAACGAGGAGATAAACTCAGGCGAGTCGTGCAGCAAAAGGGCAACGCGATCGCCTTGCTCGATCTCCAGGAACCGCAGAGCCCGCATGAGCTCAATGGTTCGCTCTCGCAGTTCGGAGTAAGTAATCCGTTGTTGTTCGAATAGGATCGCGACCTTGTCCGGTGACTCCTGATCAAAGATCGCGTCAAACAGATTCATACGTGAAAAGAAGATTATTCGGATTGCAAATCGTGGGGGAAGATCGCCGCGAGATTATAGTCGGAAAAAGAAGCGGCCGGAAGGATTTACTCTTCCCGGCCATAGTGTCTTTCATTGTTGTGGCTGACGTTAGCCCTTAACCGCCAACATCTTTGCCGCCTTCGCGCGCACAAAGGCCAGATTGATTACCGGCAGCGAATTAAACTTGGCGGCCTTGGCGTAGTACTCTCGCGCCTTGGCGCGATTACCTTTGCCCTGATAAGCCAAACCGAGAAGATACAGATCCTGCGGGTTCTGCATGTTCGACTGCGCAAGTTCGCTGATGGCTTTATCGTAATTCTTCTCGTCAAGAGCAATCATTCCCATGAGTGCATGGGCCAGCTTGAGTTGCAACGGATTGTTGGAAGCTTCGGCCAACTTCCAAAATTCCTGAGCTTCTGTCTTCGCAATAGCGACGTCCTTTTTCCCCAACGCCACGCGAGTGCGGTTGTAATGATCGAACCGCCGCGTGTTGCTCTTAATGGCATCGGACAAGTTTGAGCCTTCAGTCATCTTCAAAGCGCGCGCGAAGTGGTCCGCCGCTTCGTCGTAGCGGCCCATCTCCAAAAGGATGTTTCCCTTAAGTTGTAGATCGCCCGCCATCGCCGGCACGTCGTTGGTCTTTTCGCCGAGAGCGTATTGGTTGTCAACTTCCGTCAACGCTTTGGCCATTTGCCCGCTGTCAACATAGACGACAGTTTTCCCAAACATCGCCGTGCGCCGTTCGCCATCGCTTCTTGCTTTGGCCATGATCTTCTCTAGTTCCGCAATGGCAGCGGCCGATTTGCCTTGGTACATCAAGTCGGCGGCGATGCCAAAGTGTGAGTTCACGAAGTTTTGATCGATGGCTACTGCCTTGCGGTATTGCGCAATCGACTCGTCAAAGCGGCCGATCTTCAAAAGCAGTTCCGCATAAGAGTCATACGGGTTCGGATCGTTGGGAATGAGCACGATGTATTTCTTGAACGCGCTCTCAGAATTCGTATAGTCCTCATTTTGGCGGTAGGCATAACCAAGAATGTTGAAAGCGGTGGAATAGTTCGGATTCAATTCGGTCGCCCTCTTATAGTGCTCGATGGCGTTCGGATAGTCCTGTTGGCCAAAATAATAACCACCCAGATTGAAGTGAGCACGTTCATCGCCGGGGTATTGCGCCACCAACTGGTCCAGGTACTCTTTCTGTTTCGCCACGTTGCCGTTGGCGCCTGCTTCGGTAGCGAGAATCAGCAAGCGCTCGCCTGCCGACGCCTTGTCAGCGAGACCCACCGCCTTGTTAAGATGCTCGAAAAATTCTCTTGCCGTCGGGCTTGAGGTAGCGCGGTTTAACTCGGCGAGTGCAAAGCTCGAATCGAGCGCGATAGCCTTGTCATAGTGTTGAATGGAATCCTGAATCAGTAGTTTTTCAGCGAGGTCGCGGCCCAACATGAATTCCTTCTTCGCTTCTTCCGACGAAGAAGTTACCGGAATCTTGTCATTGTCGGCATGGGCCCCAGAGGTTTGGGTTGCATTCGTGGTCTGAGCCAACAGCGCAACAGCCACCGCGAGAAGAAGTAGGACAGGCATTCCTGCCTGTCCAAAAGCTGAATGTAGTCGTGAAGCGATCAGGGAGTATTTCCTTGGCATTGTGGTTTCTCCTTCAGATGTTGAGTGAAACGATAATTTGCGGTACCGAAAATTATTTTGAGTGGTGCCTTAATCTAACGAACAGGCAACGATCCACTAATTCACACCAGGCAACACTAAATTTGTTTTCGTGAACTTTCGTGTACTTCGTAGATTGTTTTTACAGATTGGCAAGAGCGAAGGATTTCAAAATAAGACACTACTTTGCCGCACTCCAAATTTAGTGCTTTCTTCATTCGAACTAACGCATCCGAAAAATAAGATGGCGCTGAGAATACTTGAATGTGTCCATAAGGCCAACCCCGCAGTGACGAACGGGACTGGAGCCAGTATTTCAGGGCCTGAAACGCAGACCAAGTTGCCTTATTATCTGCACGACAGCAAATTCTCTGCGGGTGCTCTACGAACTCAGCGTCTCTGCGATGTATTTGAGGTTCATTCAACGCGGACACGCTGAGATCGCAGAGACTACGCGGGAAAAAAGCCAAAACAATATAATACCAATTCGAAAATCACTTCTCGTCCAGTTTCCTGCCTGCGTTCAAGTTATCGAAATTCAAGATGGTATTGAAAACGAGAAAGTAACTGCCTTTGGTTTGGCCGCGCCAGAAGGGATTAGTTGAGAAGAGCACCACATGACCTCGGCCTAAAGGCGAATCGATGACGGCCGCGTGTTGCGCAATCTCGTCGCCACCATCCAGCAATCCGGAAATAAAAAGGTCCCCGCTGTCAGCGTAACGTAACACCACGCGCGGTCGCTGATCCGGTGGAATAATTCCGACGTTGTTGCGCCGTTGTTCATCCGTCAGCGGCAAACGTTCCCAAATCTCAGCTTTGGGCGGTTCGGGAATTTCCGCAGGCGGACGTCCCTGCACAGTATCGGGATCGTCGGGGGTGCCGCGGCCCGTCACGCGTTGCGTGCGCGAGACACCGCGAGCGCCGCCGGCAATATTGCTTAAGTTGAAGATTGGACCATTAGACGAATACATCGAAAGCGAATCGCCATAGCCATAGGCAATCGGGCTGGCTGAATCGACAGTCTTGATTTTCAAAATGTCTCCAATGGCGCGCAGATTTTT
>JBDUCB010000226.1:0-5165 GCA_040003695.1 bacterium | reverse complement strand
CGGACTCATCCGACCAGGAAGATGAGTACTCATCTTATTATGGCGGCGGCGACGACATGGTCCAGGAGAATGAGGGGACGCTCGACGCGCGCGGGCATCTGAATGTTGAGTTTGATATACCGGCCCCAGATGAGAACGATACCAATGATTACAGTTATCGCCTGGAAGTACAGGTAACCGATTCAGCGCGCCGCACCATCGATGGCAGCGCTAGTTTTGTTGCCACGCGCGGCACTGTGGTCGCAAACGCCGACCCTGATCGTTACGTTTACAACAAGGGCGATACGGCCAAAATTCGGATTAACACCACAGATTATGAGGGTCATCCTGTGTCAGCTAAGGTTCAGCTCAAGTTTGTCGAACGCAGCTGGACCAAGAAAGAAAAGAAAGAGGGTGAAGAGGATTCATATCCTGAGTATGAAATGCACGAACGCGAAATCGCATCGGCCGACGTGCAAACAGATTCACAGGGTCAGGCCAGTTACGACTACACTACGACTGAAGATGGAAACATCTCGATCAAAACTATTGTCGACGAGTCAGGGAAAAAGATCGCGTCAATCGGCGGTTACCTGTGGGTGACTGACCAGCAATATTCCTGGACCGATTCGTCGTACTACAGCGAAGACTACAATTCAATCAAACTTGTTCCCGATAAAAAGTCGTATCGCGCCGGCGAAACTGCGCACGTGCTCGCCATTTTGCCAACTGACAACGCTCATCTTTTGGTAAGCACCGAATTGATGACCGTCATGGCTCTGCAGCACGTTAACTCGGCGGGAAGATCGATCGTGCTGGACATTCCGATTCAAGCGAACTATGCGCCGAATGTCTTTCTAAACGTTTCTTACGTAAAAAATGGTGACATGTACACCAGCGATCAGCGCCTGGTTGTGCCCGCGCGCGACAAGATGTTGAACCTGGAAATCATCTCGAACAAAAAGGAATACAAGCCGCGCGAGGCGGCGTCGTATACGATCCTGGCGCGCAACGCCGACGGCGCGCCGGTGTCTGGAGCAGAGGTGAGTCTCGGCGTGGTGGATGAAGCTATCTATAGCGTGGCCCCTGATTTTGCCGGCAACATCAAAAATGAGTTTTACGGCATGCGCTACAACACAGTGCAGACGCACCTTTCAATCGCCTACTCGTTCACAGGCTTTGCCGGCGACAAGCCCTTGTATCTCGCGCGCAATAAACCAGCGTACCAGCTTGCGGATTTTAAGAATGAAGCTGAGATGGTGCAACCGACAATCAGAAGGAACTTTAAGGACACTGCTTTCTGGCAACCGGACGTGATCACCGGACCGGATGGCAAGGCTACGGTCAAGGTAACGTTGCCGGACAATCTAACTACCTGGCGTGCAACCGCGCGCGCTGTGACCGCCGATACGAAAGTCGGTGCGACGAAATACAAAGTGGTCGCGCGCAAAGATGTGATCATGCGACTTGAGACGCCGCGCTTTGTCACGCAAGGCGATACGGTCACGCTGTCCGGCATCGTTCACAATTATCTGAACGCCGACAAGTCAACGCAGATATCGCTCGAAGTCAGTGGCGCGCAACTGCAAAATGCGGCCACCAAAACCGTAACCATCAGCAAACAGGGTGAGCAGCGTATCGACTGGCAAATCATTGCGCCGAACGTTGGTGAAATCAAACTGCTGGCCAAGGCCCTAACCGACACCGAATCGGATGCAGTTGAACTGCCGCTGCCGGTTGTGCCACGCGGACTGCATCAGGTGAAAAATGAAAGCGAAACATTGTCGGATGAAAACGCCGACAAAACGTTTTCGTTAACGATGCCGGGAAACGCCGATGCGAGCGCCCGTAGTCTGCGCATTGAAGTTGCGCCTTCGGTGGCCGGCACGTTGTTTGGCGCGCTCGACTATCTAACGGCATATCCTTACGGCTGCACCGAACAAACCATGTCCAGCTTTCTACCAAACGTCGTCGTCTCGCGCGCTTTGAAGGATGTGAAGACGACGTCAATCCGCGGTTCGAATGATTTGGATAAGAAGGTGCAGAAGGGTTTGGATCGGCTTTACGCTTTTCAGCACGAGGATGGCGGCTGGGGCTGGTGGAAAGATGACCAGAGCGATCCCTTTATGACTGCTTATGTCGTTGACGGTCTGACACTGGCAAAGGCTGCCGGCTACGAAGTGAATGAAGATCGGCTGGCTCGCGGACGTCAGAAGCTGAAAGAAATGTTTGATGCCGGGAAGACAGAAGCCGGCACGAACATCGATCTCGAAACTCGATCTTTCATGATCTATGCACTGGAAGAAAGCGGCGGCGCCGACAACCAACAGGTTGAGAAAATCATCGGCGAGCGCGGCAACCTGCAACCATATGGACGCGCCTTGCTTGCGCTGACGCTGAAACTGAAGAAAGACGAAAAGCGCGCTAAGGATGTAGCCGCGGAAATCGAAAGAACAGCCAGCGCGGATAATTATTCCGCACACTGGGAGTCGCGTCGTCGCGCGATGCTCGATTTCGCAGAAGAGGACGACATTGAAGCCACCGCTCTTTCGCTGAAAGCGCTGGCGCGCATCAGGCCCGACAGTCAGCTTTTGCCGCGCGTGGCCCGCTGGCTTGTTTCGGAGCGTCACAGCGGCTACTACTGGCAATCGACCAAAGACACTGCTTTCGCTATCTTTGGGCTGATTGATTATCTGAAAGTGAGTCGCGAGCTATCACCCGATTACGACATCGAAGTTTATCTAAATGGCGAAAACGTAATCACGCAACATGTTTCGTCAGTGGCTGCTTCACAAACTATTTCCATCAATCGCAAGGCGACGGAAGTTGGTGCAACAAATGACGTACGCATCGTTAAGCGCGGCAAGGGCGTGGTCTACTTTTCTTCATCGCTTGATTTCTACAGCGGCGAAGAAGACGTGGCGGCGCGCGGCTCAGCCGATCTCAACGTCACTCGCGAATATTTCCGGCTGCGCGTGATCGAAGATGGTTACAAACTGAAATGGAAACTCGATCCGCTAAGTGGAGACATTCATTCAGGCGACATGCTGGTGGTGCGTCTAAAACTTAACGGCACAAAAGCACGGCACTTGATGCTTGAAGATCCGATACCAGCAGGCGCGGAACAGGTCGAGAGTGTTGGCAGCCTGAATCTGGATTACAGCTCCGGTTATGACTGGTCCGACTGGTATAGCTCCCGAGAATTCCGGGACAACCGCACGGTGTTTTTCCTGGACTACTTTGACGGCAGTACGTCTTTCCAATACGCCATGCGCGTCCAGGTGCCGGGACAGTTTCGCGTCGCGCCGGCGCGTGCGGAGTTGATGTACCGTCCGGCCGTGCAATCGAACACGGCGTCGGGTCGTATGAGTTTTCTCGAACGAAAGTAAATCGGCCGAACACCACCACCCCACGCGAGCTGCTCGCGTGGGGACCCCGGATTAGCCTGAGGCACAAAAGAAAATGCTAACAGAGACGTTTTCATCAATAACCACGGCGGTACGTAAAGTTTTCGCAAACTGGACCGCGCTCGTGCTGGTAGCGATCGTTTACGTGGCGTTGCTCGCCACGCTCTACTTCTTCGTGGCTGTCAGAGAGGCGAGCGTCGCCCAGGTAACGTTAACGTTTGCGCTCGCCATTGTGGCGCCCATTCTTTTTTTCCTGCTTCAGGCGATGATTGCCAGCGGTTTTTCTAATGCCGCTCAACCCGTAAGCGCCGGTCTGTTAGCAAAAAGATCGTTAGCCAGCTTTTGGAAATTCATTGTGATCACGCTGCCGCTAATTGCGCTGGCACTTCTCGTAATTTACCTGCTGGCGAAATATCAATCGCACCTCGCGGCAGTTCCAGACGCGACGACGCAGCTTCATCCGATGGCGGAATCAGCGCGAACGCATCAGGCGTCGCGCGCCCCGATCAACTGGAAGGGTGCCGCACTCTCGACTATCAGGTATTTGGCGCTCGGGTTAGTTTTGCCGCTTGCGGCTATCCATCTATGGCTGGCAACCGCGCGCGATGGATTGATTGCGGCTATCAAGCGAATCGGACAACTTCTCGCTCGTGCCTTTGCTCCTCAATCAGTACTCATATATGTTGCCGGCTTTTTGATTTTTGCCGTCGTTCCCTATTTTCTGTTGTTTCGCACGACGCCAAACAAACATGCATGGCTCGAACTTATTTTACTCACTATTCGACTCGCCGGAGTTTTTGCGCTCACGCTCCTCGGTTGGGTAATAACCGTTAAAGCCATCGCACTGCTCCACCGAGACTCGCCAGACCCGATCGCCAACGAGGCTGCTTGATGCTTGCACGGCGGGCATTAGCTGAACGCACTGCAAACCAATGGCTGGGCGGAGACTTTCGCCGCCTTGCGCTTGCCGGTGTCGTGTTTTTTGCGCTCGCTGTCTCGGCATGGTTCATCGTCCGCGTGGGCACGTTGCAGAATTCTTCGCCGGTTATGACCGACGACACCAAGTTGGATCAGCACCTGCAACAGGCCGCAATCACAGCGCTTGGGGATCGACGCGGCGCGATCATCGTTATGGATCCGCAAACAGGGCGATTGCGGGCGGTCGTTAATCCCGAACTCGCTTTTCAAGAAAACTTTCCTCCGGGCTCAGCAATCAAACCGTTCACGGCGCTCGCCGCATTTCGCGCGGGTCTGATCGACGACGATACGCGCACACTGTGTCACGAAAAATATTTTCACGGCGAGTTCCAAACAACCTGTTCACATCCGCTGGATCTGCCACCGCTTAATCCTACTGAGGCGATTGCCTATTCGTGCAATTACTATTTTGGAAAACTCGGCGAGCGTCTGCCGGAAACAAACTTCAAGGCAACTCTCAGCGATTTTGGTTTTGCGCGAAAGACCGGCGTCAACGTTGCTAACGAGTCCGCCGGCAAAATAGTCCGCGCTCGGTGGCAACCTCAATATGCGATGGGCGAAGGTGAGTATCTCCAGACTACGCCGCTGCAATTAATCAATGCCTACGCCGCGCTGGTAAACGGTGGGCGCGTATTTGTGCCGCATCTTTCTGCAACGTCGAACGCTGTTTCGGAAATTCAGAGAAACGTGACGATTGATAATGACCAACGCGAGCTAATCGTTAAAGGAATGCGTGGCGCGGTCCGTTACGGCACAGCGGAGTCAGCAAATCTTTATTCGCTGCCGCTTTATATTTTTGGT
>JBDUCB010000199.1:0-5167 GCA_040003695.1 bacterium | reverse complement strand
GCAGGGCCACGCGCGTTCTTTATTTTTATCACTACGTCGCAAACAAGTGCCTGACAGTTCTTTCCAACGCGCTGACCAACTTGAATATGACCGACGTCGAAACCGGTTACAAAGCGTTTCGTGGTGAGATCATTCGCAACATGCTGATCGTATCGAGCGGCTTCGGTTTTGAAGTCGAGGTGGTAGCTAAGATCGCGAAGTTGAAGGTTGCGATTTATGAAGTGCCGATAAGTTACTACGGGCGCACCTACGAGGAAGGCAAGAAGATTGTTTTTATGGATGGCCTGATTGCGCTTTGGCTGGTGATTCGTTTCAATCTCTTTTGCAGCCTGCGCACCTCGTTTCGCCAACTCCCTGGTCAGAGGTCGGAGATCAGAGATCAGAGGTCAGAGGACTGACTTCTGACCTCTGACTTCTGACCTCTGACTTCTGACTTCTGACTTCTGACCTCTGACCTCTGAACTACTTCTGCCGATAGACCCGAAACTGTCCGCGTTCGAAAATCATTTTGCAATTTGTGCAAGGTGTCTCGTGGCTGATTACGACCGCACTTGGCGGCACGGGCTCGTCCTTAACAATGCGATGAAAGTTATTCAAGTCCAGACCACGTAGGGTGGAGTACCAGAACGCGTACATGTATGCCGCCGGCGTCTTATCCAGGAGGTAAACAGGACGCTCAGGTTGTGCAAGCGCTGCATCGAGTACCTGTGGATAGTAACTATCAAAAGCGTCCACGCGCGGCGCGTCTGTATGAAAGTGCCACTGAAAAATTGCTCCTTGCACGATCGTCGCCGCGACGAGCGCTGCGAGCACTATTCGCCGTGCGCCGAATGTAGGGGCACGGCTTGCGCTGCCCTTACCGAGGAAAATTGAACCACCTTTAGCGGTGCCCGTATAGAGAAAATCGATTGCGGGCGTCGCGAGCACAAGCAAAAAGATTGGCAGCCCCAGCAAGCGCAACGTGTGGAAATGATCGAGCGTTAGCGCCGCCGGAATGGGCGAGACCAGCAAGCCATAAACAACAAAACGCCACCACGCTTCACGCCGCCGGTACAGCAGCACAACAACAAAACCTATGATGGCCAGCACGACGACGCCGGCAAGCAAGCTCCCCATGCCCGGCAAATGATGACGCGGCTCCGGGTCACCCGCGATCAACCAACTGCGCGGGCTGAAGTTTCGCGCGTAGTTTTTGATAAACCGCAAAACTATTTGAGTGTGCGAGTCATCCGGCTTCACGTAAGTGACATATTTGAATCGTTCGCCCAGCGTACCCGGATGCCGCACGCTGAAGACGGCGAGTGGCAGAAGCGTCAGTGCAAACAGAACAAGGGTAAGGACAACGCCTCGCCAGCGCCGTCGCGTAAAGAAAAAGATGAGCCCGAATGCGAACAGCGGCGCCAGCAAACGTCCCGCCGCATAGGAATAAACCATTAAGCCGAGTAGCGTCGCGAGTGCGCCAGCGATGCGCCAGGACCATTCCTCATGCGTCGAGGCGCGGTGCAATACGAGCAGGAATAGCGCGAGCAATAACGGAAGTAGAGTGACTTCGAAAACCAGGCGGCTGATCTCAAAGAGCCAAGGGGTGAGCCCTGCTGCTATGAAGACGATCAGACCCGCAGCCTGCCAGCGAGTTATTTGGAAAGCAAGTAATCCGAGCAGTGAAACGGTCGTTAGCCCGAGAAGCGCGCTGAACACGCGCGCTGCGAAATTGCTCGGCCCCGTAATTCGAAAGAGCGCTGCCAGTGCGTAGATGTAGACCGGACTCTTGTATTCGCCAAACGCACGAAAGTAGAGCGGGAAGTGTTGGCCATGCTCATCGACGCCATGTTGCGCAATGGTATGAGCGTTGTAAGCGATGGACGCTTCGTCAATAAAAAAGCCCGGAGGATTTTTTGGGATGCCTGCAAAGTAGGTGACCACCACCAGCAGACTGATGGCCAGCAAAAGCATTTCGGTGCGGCTCAGCGGGGATCGTTTGGTCAGGATGTTATTAACCAGAGGGTTTCAAGGAGTGATCATTAGGCTAACGAAACATAAATTATTTAGACGCTTGGCGCTTTGAACTTATGACGACGACTTCTTATGCTGCGCCATCGATCAGACTTTCGACCACATGTTCCCACGATAGATTCATCGCCTTAAATTTTTCTTTTCCACGCTCGCCCATCGCGCGCGCTCGGTCACGGTCGGCGTAGAGCGAATCCAAAGATTCTGCGATTACCTTCGGTTCTGGCTCAACGATCAAACCCTCGCGTTCATGTTCGATGAATTCCGCCGCTCCACCTCCGTCGCTTGCCACGACGACAGGCTTACCTGAAATCATCCCTTCCAGCGTCACATAACCGTAGTCTTCATCAAAAGGCA
This sequence comes from bacterium, assembly GCA_040003695.1. Lineage (GTDB taxonomy): Bacteria > Acidobacteriota > Blastocatellia > Pyrinomonadales > Pyrinomonadaceae > PSRF01. The sequence continues at coordinate 2,800 of JBDUCB010000199.1, read as the reverse complement.
GGTAGCAAACGCCGAGCGAGTTTGCACATAAATCAATAATCTCCTGCTCGGACACGAAGCCGCGCAGGCAAACTGTCTCGCTAACACCGTATCTCTTAATTAAAGCTTGATAATGTTGCGAATCGGCCGAGCTGCCGGCCAGAACTACCTTCACCGGAGTTTTAACGAACTGCATTGCTTCAATCAAAAGCTCCTGACGTTTTTGCGGCTCCAACCGGCTCGGATAAAAAATGTAATCACCCTGTTCGCCCGTGCGTAAACGTTCCGCACGTGGCGGCGGATGATACAGCGGTTGGCTCTCAATCTCATTATAACGACGAAGCCGTTCCGCGACGGTCCTTGAGTTCGCAAAAACTTTCCTGGCTTCGGGTATAAGTCGATTGTCAGCCTGGCGGATCCACTCGCGCACCTGCGCGCCATCCGGATAGGTCGAGAGATCATCAAAACGCGTGCCCCAGAGATTATAGGCAGCGCGGTATTGGTGCATGATCCACAGAACTTTTCTGTGATGTTCGACGAGGTAAGCGGGAAACTTCATACCGATTACCAGGTCGACCGGCTTCCCATTCGCTTCACTTAAATCCAGCAGCCGCCAGGCAAGTGCGCTTTGCATAATTTCATGGGGCGGATACCACTTGAAAGGCAAGGCTACTACTTCAGCGTTGTAGCCGCCCTCAATCAAGGCGAGCCGCAATCCCTCGACGTGGGATTCTGCGCCCCCGGTGGTGAAGGGAACTTGCGTAGTGCAAATCAGGATGTTGCGGATCATAGAAAGCAGAAGTCAGAAGTCAGAGATCAGAGATCGGAACTTGAAATGCTGAACATCGAAAACTTTGAACAGGTCATTTGCCGCTGAGATCGGAATCTCTGATCTCTGACTTCTGACCTTTGACCTCTATTCTCTGACCTCCGGCCAGAACGATGTTACAGACGGCGATTGATAACTCGCGATCGTCGCGCGTTTCACCTGCAACCGGTCGCGCCTGCCAGCTGCGATCCGCACGCAACTCAAGCTGAAAGGCGCCATCCATATTGGAATCATTGAGACTTTCTGGAACGGGCACGCGCAGTTCTAACCATCCATAACGCCAGAGCGCGAACGCACAGAGTTTGACCCCATTGAGTAGCAGCTCAAGTCCGAGCGGCTGCGTGCAGAGATCTGGCATGTGCGTGGTTAAGTCCAGTCGTATTTCAGCAAGGTCAGCAGCGCGGAAAGTTACCCGAGCGCGAGGGCCCATCCAGCGGGCAATCGGAGGCAACATGTTTGGTTCATACCAGCCGGCGTCGAAGGTAACGTCATTCCTTCGATCCAGGCATACGAAATCCTTTTCTGCACTATCCTGGGCAGATGAAAAGAGAGCCCGGCGATCGCGATGTTCATTATAAAAAGGACCAAGCGGTGCGGCTGAAGCTTTAAGAAAAACATAGAGGCCGCTTTTCGGCAGATGGATGTTGAGATCAGAGACCTTTGCAAAAACGTAACCCATCGCCATATCAAACGCGCGCCGTTCCTGGAAAGAAAGTCCGCGCAGGTAGTCGAGGAAATCATCTTCGAAATTCAATCCGTATCTATCGGCCTGTTTGAGGAACTCTTCAATGCTGAGACATAACGTATAGCGCGGTTCCCAGGCGACGTGCGCAAAGAACTTTCGAAACCGCGCTGCATGCTCCTGTTCTTCCTCCAGCCCTACGTGACCATCAACTTCAATGAAGCGGCGCAGTTCCTCAGCACTCATTTCATCATAGCCCTTCTGCGCTGATCGGTCGGTACATTCGATGCCATGCAACGTTACACCGTCAACACGAAGAACGCGTTTTACTTCAGCGATCACCGCGTCCTTTTCTTCGTCCGCAACATGGCCCAGGACGTCCAGACTGACTACATAATCAAAGCTTGCAGCGGAAAAGGGAAGACTGGAGAGCTTGGCAGTGAACGTTTCGTCATAACCGTTGCGTTGTGCAGCCAGCGCACACTCACTTGAAAGGTCGACACCGGTAAGCGTTACGCCTTTGCGCTTCAACAGCGCCAGCATGCCGGCGCCACAACCAAGATCCAGCACGGTCGAACCGGTACGCACATTGTCGTAAATCCACATGGTCCGAGCGAAGCGAATGTCGAAGCGATCGAGCGCCCTGAAGTAGCGGGCATCCAAAACTTCATCGGAGACGAACTTGGTCCGATAAAACTCCGCCACGTCAGCTATCCCGGCTCGATCGTATAGGTTTTCTTTCGGCATATTGGAAAAGTAAATCGTGAATAGTAAATCGTGAATAGATGCGCACCTTACAATTGTGCCTGGGTCTTGCGAAGCGTGAACGACAATCGCCGATTTACGATTTACGATTCACGATTTACGGGTTTCAAGCAACTCGACGCGGCGCTGAAGTTCCTCGAGTAGAGCGAGCGCGTTGCGGCGCGCGCGATCCTCGAGCACGGCGGCCTCGCTGGTCTCAAGCGAAAGTTGCTTAAAACAGACACGTTGTTCCTCTAACAAGCGCTCATCGCGTTGGCGCAGTTCATCCACCAGTTCGGCTTGAGTTGCATGATGTTGTGCATCTATCTCAGCTAATTGTTGTGCAAGCTCTGTTCGCCTGACTTCTGCCGCGGCAATCTGTGTGCGCAGTGTTTGCAATTCGCGCTGCTGCGCCAATAGCAGTGGCAGCAGATCGCGAAGCGCGTGATGGACCGCAGCGTTGAAGTTTATCTGTTCCCAGGCATACCAGCGTGTGGCGCGTCTCAGGTGGTGTTTCAACCACAACTCGATGCGCGCAGTAACGCCGCTGCGATTGCTGACCACTG
>JBDUCB010000369.1:0-5170 GCA_040003695.1 bacterium | reverse complement strand
TGGTCTTCGCTCTTTCGGGCGTGATTGACAAGGCAGCGATGACGATATCGATTTGGGTATTGTCTTTTGTTGGCGCGGAGAAGAAGCGTCCCAACACAGGTATCAAACCCAGCAATGGTAGCCCCTGCCGTCCGTTCGATTGAGTCTGAGTGGAAACGCTGGCCAGCATCATTGTTCGGTTATTCTGAACGCGAGCGGTACCGGTAATAGTACGTTCCGTGAAAGTTGGTGTTAAGCCACTCGCGCCCAACACGTCTTTCGACTCGATGGACATCTTCACCTGCACGTCCTGATTCGGAAAGACCTGCGGGGTAAACTTGAGAGTCAGACCAGTCGGTTCGTAGTTGATCACCGGAAACCCGCCACTGGGAAATCCATTCGACGTGTTAGACGTACCGGTTTGAATACCGAAGGGATAAGCCTGCGCAGTCTGCACAGGAACACGCTGTCCAATGCGCGCGGTGGACTCCTCACCATTAAAAGCATGCACCTGAGTTGAGGCAATCAATCTGGTGTTCTGCTTTCTCTGCAGAGCCTGAATAGTTGAGCCCGGCAAGACTAGAGCGGCGCCGAAGGAAGTAGGCAGCGGCAGGCCGCTGGCTCCCAACACAGCATGTTGGATGCCATTGAGGGTTGAAACCGCGGACTGCATGCCGCCAAGATTAACCAGACCAGTGTCATTGCCAATTTGATGTCCAAATTGCATGAGATCGGAGCGCGATACTTCATAGATGTTCACATCCATGACCACCTCGGCGCGGTCCTTATCAATACTTTGAATCAACTCACCAATCAGGCGAACGTTTTCAGCGGTGTCGCGTACCGTCAGACTGTTGGTTGCCGTATCCGAGACGACGATTGTTTGCGGCCGTCCCACTGATGGCGGTATTGCCTGTTGGACCAAGCCCTTGGTCTTTTCAGGATCACTGTTGGCCAGGTAGAAGGTGCGCAGCACGAGTTGTTGATATTGGGGTCGCCGCGTCTGATCGGCAACAACGATTGTGCGACGGCTCAACTTTTGAAAAAACAATCCCTCTTGCAGAAAGATATAGTCGAGCGCCTGCGAAGTGCTCACGTCACGCAGATTGATATCGATCTGCCGCGGCTGCACAAACGACTGCCGATCGAAAATGACGTTTATATTGAGCTGCTCAGCAAGACTGCGAATGAAGGCTTTCAAATCACCGCTATAACTAATCACGCGCAACTGTTCGGTACGCGCAGAAGGCAGCGACGCTTCGGTAGCCGTGCCGACTTGAGATGCGTCCGTCATTTCTGCGGGGCGTGATCCGTTTCCGTTGCTGGTTCCCTCTTTCACTCCCTGGAGCTGCAGCATCCGTTCCATCTCAGACACGGCCAATTGGTTTACCGGATCGTATCCATAGGCTTGCCGGAAAGCGTTATACGCGCCAACGAAATCACGTTGTTCCGACAGTGCGCGCCCTTGCTGCATGTATGTTTGGGAAGCATTGAAACTCGAGCGCCGGAAATGTAGCTGGTACTCAAGATTCGAAGGGTCGGCAGCAACCGCGAGGGTAAATTCCTGAGCAGCCTTTTCCCACTGCTGGGCATTCTCGTATTGCATGCCTTGTTTAAAATTGCGGTCGCCCTTCTTGGCCAGTGCAGTTGCTGGCAAAAGCAGCAAACAAAATGTAACCAGAAGTGAAATCAGGACGGGGGCTTCGGTATTTTTTCTCATTTTGTAGTCTCTCTTTTTGGGAGGTGGCGGTCTAGCGTGGGCTAATAATGCCGCTCAGAAAGCCAGGATGCAACCGTTTCCCGACTTGTTTGTTACACGCCGGGACTAAACTTTGGTTCCTAAAACGGTCTTTTAACCTAAAGTCGACGTTTTGACAAGGCTGAAATGCGCCGAATTAAGGGCGGAAATGCGCCGAAATTAATGGTCGGCGCTGTATTCCTCAACAAACGTAACGCGATTTATCTCATGCAGTGTGGAAACACCGGCGAAAACCTTTTTCAGCGCCGACTCGCGCAGGCTGGTTAACCCTTCGGCTTCGGCAGCGCGGCGCACTTCAGAACCCGGCCGGCGCTCGACAATCATTTCGCGAATGTTATCAGAAAGATCGAGCAGCTCGTGAATTGCTGTGCGGCCACGATAGCCGGTGTGGTTACAGGCATCGCAACCGACATTCATGAATAATGCGGTTTCGCGATGGTCCTCTGGGCGCAATCCCGACTCAATCAGTTCGTCGTCCTTGGCGTGGTACTGCCTCTTGCAATAGGGGCACAGCATGCGAATCAAACGCTGGGCCAGCACGCAATTTAAAGAGGAAACGAAGTTGTAAGGTTCAACACCCATATTAAGAAAACGGCCAATCACATCGATGACATTGTTTGCGTGGACGGTGGTGAAAACCAGGTGGCCGGTCAAAGCCGACTGAATCGCGATCTGCGCAGTCTCAGTATCGCGAATTTCACCCACCATGATCTTGTCGGGGTCATGGCGCAGGATGGAACGCAAACCGCGATCAAAAGTGAGTCCCTTCTTTTCATTCACCGGAATCTGCGTGATGCCATGCAACTGATACTCGACTGGATCCTCGATCGTAACGATCTTGTCTTCTTCGTTTCGAATCTCGTTAAGCGCCGCATAGAGTGTTGTCGTCTTACCAGAACCGGTTGGCCCAGTAACCAGCACCATGCCATATGGCTCCGCGATGTAATGACGAAACTTTCTTAGATCCTCTTCCGCAAAACCCACTACATCGAGGTTGAGGTTTTTGAACTCTTCGTTGATCTGTTCCTTATCGAGAATACGAATGACCGCGTCTTCGCCATGAATCGTCGGCATAATCGAGACACGGAAATCGACGTTGCGGCCCTTGTAACGAACGCGGAAACGCCCGTCCTGCGGTACGCGACGCTCGGCGATGTCCAATTCAGACATTACCTTGATTCGCGAGATCAAGGTTTGATGGTAAGCAAGATCAATCGGGTCGACCTTGGCATAGAGTGCGCCATCGATACGGTACTTGACCTGCACTTCGGTGTCGCGCGTTTCGATATGAATGTCTGACGCGCGCGACTCCATGGCGTTATAGATTATTGTGTCGACAAGCTTGATGATTGGCGACATCTCGGAATCTGTTGCCAGCCGATCGAGATCCAACACCTCTTCGCCGTGCTCTGTCTCTCTAACCAGAGAAATGCGAAACCCCGAAGCCGCCTCCTGCAACACGCGCTGCGTAGCGTCGCCGCGGCGCAGTATCAGTTCAATGCTGCCGGCAGTGGCCACGTAGGGAACAATGCGGGCGCGTAAGGCGCCGGCGATCTCATCGATGCGCTCGAGATCGGTCGGATCCGCCAGGGCAACATGCAAACCTTTTTCGTCGCGCCGCAGCGGCAGAAACTGGTATCGCACCATCAAGTCGACCGGGATCTCATTGAAGATTGCATAGTCGATGGGCGAATCTTTTTCCGCAGGCAGCAAATCGACAAATGGCAGGCGGTAGCGACGGGCGAGATCTTTCGCCACGCGCACCTCCGGTGGTTCGTGGTTGTCGCCGCCTTTTGAAAGGTCGTGATTGATTGTGTTCGCCGAGCCGGCAGTCTGTTGCGGCTGGGTGACTGGAGGATTTTCAGTAAACTGCTTCATGAGAATCGATACTATCCGAAACCACTGCGGAAATTAATGACGACCCGCCGCTCCTGCTCCGCTCGAGATGGATTGAATAATGGGAAGGTAAATAGCCAGCAGAATGGTGACAACGATCCCACCCATGACCAACAGAATCGCAGGCTCAAGCGTGGTCGTCAACTGCTCAAGTCTCACCTCGGACTCGGCATCGTAAAAAACTGCCACCTCATCCAGCATTTCGCGCAAACTTCCTGAACGCTCGCCAATTCCCACCATGTCGATTGCCAGCAGCGGCACCCAATCGGCCGATTCCAGACTCTCTGTGAACGAGCGCCCTTCACGAATCATCGGCAGAATAGCGGAACTGCGCTGGCGCAGTGCGCGATTCGTGATCGACTCAGCCGCAATCTCCCATGACTCAACCAGCGTGATGCCGCCGGCGAGCAATGTCGCCAAAGAGCGTGTGGCCTGGGCCACTGACAGTTGGATTATTAAGTTGCCGGCGAGCGGTATCTTCAAGAGGAGGCTGTCTATTGTGAAACGGCCAGACTCGGTACGCGACCAAATAAGAAGAAGGACTGCGGCGATGATTACCAGTGGTCCAAACCAAATAATGTTACCGGCAAGTAATTTTGAAAAGCCGAGAACGATCTGTGTGACGGTAGGAAGTTCGTTGCCGAAGCCGGTAAACAGATCCGACATGCGCGGCACAACATAGGTTGCGAGAAATGTAACCATTCCTCCAGACGCGAACAAAAGAAAAAGTGGATAGGCGAGTGCGCCACGAATCTTGCGGCGCAACGCTACGTTACGGCGCATATAAGTCACATAGCGCTTGAGCACTTCATCAAGCGCGCCGGATCGTTCACCGGCGAGAATCGATGCGGTGTAGATTCGAGGAAAGATGCTGCCCTGCGATGCAAACGCTTGTGACAGCGCCGCGCCACTGCGAATCTGTTCTTCAACATCGCCGAGCACCGCACGCAGCCGAGCCGAAGCCGCACGCTTGCGGAGCATGGCGATGGCCTGGAGAATTGGGATGCCCGCGCGAACTAGGGCTGCGAGTTGTTGGTTGAATAAAAGAAAGTCGTTTGCTTTAACTTTCGACTGTCCGCCGCGTCCGCCCAGCCGCGTGAGCGCAGTGACGCCGCTTGTCTTCGGCGGGGTTACATTGAAAACGCGAAATCCTTCGCGTTCCAGCCGCGCGCGTGCCTCATAGACGCCCGGCGCTTCCACCGTTCGCGTCACCACCTCGCCCGCCGGCGTACCTAATCGACAAATAAATTCAGCCATTGCTTGATAAATTCCCGGAACAAAATAGCGCGGAAGTATAACACGCGGTTAGCAGCACCCTCGCGTCGCGAGCGCGTTGCCTCGTAAACACGACGGCGCGATTGAAAAGTTCCAGCCAGCGGGTAGTCCTTTCCACCGCATGGCTTGGGGTATCAAATGAACGACTGCGGCAACGACTCCACATCTCTCCGCCCTTTCCGCTTTACCAACCCATTCGCCTGTCTTACAATGAATTTCAGTTGACACAGACTGGAATTGAAAGCAGCGCACGGCTACGTC